>NZ_QSPN01000012.1:0-60803 GCF_003436455.1 Collinsella sp. TM05-37
GCCGGCGTTTGCCGGCGCGCCCCTGCTATGCGTCATACACGTTGCAATTGCCCCTACCTAGAAGTGTATGGCAGTTCGATCAATCGCCTTTACGCTTTGGCCTACCTAGAACCGCAATCACGACGTTAACAAACACAAGCGCTGTTCCCAGCAGGAGTAGCGCCAAGGAGGCGGCGATCCAGTTGCTGTCGGCTGTCCTGGGGAGCGTGACGGTGGCAGCGCTGGCGGTCTTGGCCCTGGATGGCGCGGACGCCGCGGTCTTGACCACTGTCGTTTTGGTTGTCGTGGTCGTCTTGGGCGTCGCGGTCGCGGGCTTAAGGACGGGATCCGTCGCGGACCCGGCGCCGGGCCGCCCAACGGCAGGACCGGCACCACCGGCCGGCTCGCCCGCGCCACCGGGCTCCTCGCGCCCGTCGGTCTCCCCCGCCGGCGCCGTGGCGCCCTGGGGCTCAATCACCACATGCGGCGCCATGGACCCGGAGGCATCCACCGCGCCGCCGGCACCGAAGGCCCCGCCCGCAGGCGCCACGAACCGCGCGGACACGAGCGACCCGCCCGCGCATGCGACGCCGCCGTCGGCACCGGTCGCATCGAGCCGCGAGGTATCGACGGAAAGCCCGCGCCCGGCCGAATCGTCGCCTGCGCCCGCGTCCTGCAGGTACACGCCAAAAGCCTGCACGCCGGCGGCGGGCGCGGCACCGGCGGCGACGACGCGCCCGCCGCCGCGCACGGCCATGCGGGCGGCGATCACGCCGGCCACGGCCTCGTCCGTGACGCCGGCCCCGTCCGCCCGGGCATCGACGGCGCAGCCGTCCACCGCGAGCGCCCGCGAGACGTGGATCGCGCACTGCGAGCCCGATGCCGCCAGGGACCCGGTGCCGCGAAGCGTCAGGCTGCCCCACACCTCCATGCCGCACTGCGCGATGTCCGCATCGGGCGCATGCGACTCGGTCACCGAGTTGCGCCCGGCAAGCGTCACGACCAGGTCGCCGTCGGCGCCGATGGCGTCGCCCGCGTAGCCGTCAAGCTCCAGGTGGCCGGCATCGGTCCAGGCCCAGCCGGGGCCCGACACGCCCGGCTCGCAGTACGTCGCGCCCGCGATGAACAGGCTCTCCGCGCCCGCGGCATAGGAAGGCCCGCCCAGCAAAACGCATAGGCAGGCCATGGCAGCGATCGCGATGTGATGACGGCTGGCGTGGGACTCGGCGGCAAACATACCCGCTCCGATCTTCGCAGGAGCCAATAGAATGTGCACCAGAAAATGCCCTGGTAGCGACAGTTATTAGTTTAGCGAGATCGATGCGGGGGCAAAGATAAATCGCGTGGGTAATGTCGACAATTAGGTGTAAATCGTTTTGCCAGTCGGTGAAAGGAGGAATGCAGGGTTATGCGTTAAGACGCGCTATCTTTGACACTCACGTTGCATATAGCTTCTGTGAATCTACTACCCGTTCCAGTTTGCTTCACCTTCCGCTCGCATCAGAGCGCGCCAAAGCTCACTGAGTCGCTAACTCGCTGTAATTAGCGAAGACGATCCCCCCCCTCTATCCTGGATAAGACATGTAAAACCGATTTTATTATTCAGACCCTGTTGTTTATATATTCGTCTGTTGCCCCATCTCGAGAAATGATTTTGCATGGGTGCCCAATCACAATCGAATGGCTTGGTACGTCGCAGTTAACATAAGTGTTCGGTGCAACGAGAACGTCGTTGCCTAAACGAACGCCACCAACAATAGTTGAGTTGACACCAAGCCAAACGCAATCGCCAAGAACAGGCGCACCTTTTCGTTTGCCGCGGTTTTCCCGACCAATTGTCACACCTTTGTGCATATTGCAGTTGCGACCGATAACGGCATTCGGGTTTACCGTAATGCCAAAAGCGTGACCCAGATACAAGCCTTCGCCAATCGAGGTGGCAGGCGCGATCTCGAGACCATATTTGCAAGCCATCCTCTTTCGAAAAAGATGCCATAAAGGATTGTGCGAATTCTGGCACTTTCGAAGTAGCCAAACAAACCTCAAAGCATGGTTTGAGAGAATAGACCCCCCCCCCAAAGCGAATACGGTCACTGCTGTATACATTCGACATTGCTATCACCCAGCTAATTCCCGTAGAACTCGCGATACCACTTCGCGAATTCACGAAGACCGTCCTCGAGCGGCGTTGCGGGTTTGTAACCAAAATCGCGCTCCAAGGCGCCAGTATCCGCATAGGTTACAGGCACGTCACCAGGCTGCATAGGAACGAGCTGCTTATGCGCCTCGAAATCGTAATCGGCGGGGAGCACGCCCTCCTCAACCAGCACACGCTGCAGGGTGTCCACGAAGTCCAGCAGGTTCTCGGGATTCGAATTGCCGATGTTATACACGCGATGAGCGGCAATTGGCAAACCATCAGCACCGATCTTGACCTCAGGAGCGCCGTCCATGACCCTGCGCACGCCCTCCACAATATCGTCCACGTACGTAAAGTCGCGCTTACAATCGCCCATGTTGAAAATCTTAATCGTATCGCCACGACGCAACTTCTCGGTGAAGCCGAAGTACGCCATGTCGGGCCTTCCCATGGGCCCGTACACCGTAAAGAAGCGCAGACCCGTGGCCGGGATGGAGTAGAGCTTGGAGTAGGCCGCGGCCATGAGTTCATTGCTCTTCTTGGTGGCAGCATACAAACTCACGGGGGAGTCTACGCGGTCCTCCTCGCTGAAGGGAACCTTCTCGTTGCCGCCATAAACCGAACTCGAACTCGCGTACACCAGGTGCTTCACCGGGTGATGACGGCATCCTTCCAAAATGTTAAAGAATCCAATCAGGTTCGAGTCGATGTAAGCCCTCGGGTTCTCAATGGAATACCGCACACCCGCCTGGGCGGCCAAGTTCACCACAACGTCGAAGCCGTTCTCAGCGAACAGGCGCTCTATCAACGCGGCATCGCACAGGTCGCCGCGCACGAAGGCGAAACGCCCCGCCTTGTCCACCTCCGCCAGCATTCGCAGGCGAGCCTCCTTGATGCCAGGGTCGTAGTAGCTGTTCACGTTGTCCAGACCGATGATCGCGTCGTCGGTGGTTTCGAGCAGCCGCTTCACCAGAAACGCCCCGATGAAGCCGGCGGCGCCAGTGACGAGGACTTTTCTATCCTGCATATATACCCCACTCTTTCGTTTTAAGGAAGTCCCGAGATGGAACTCCCAACAAGTTAATTACAGACCTCAAAACGTTTTAAAGCCGCCGCCCTTGACCAGCTTCAGCAGCACCCTCCTACTCTTGGGCAAAGCAAAGCAAATCGCGAAATAGACAACGACGCACCCTACAATGTCCAACCCGACGCCAAGCCAGTTGCTAGATGCGAGTCCATACGTCACCCATGCAAATGCGCACATCATCGATGTGCAGAAAATGGGCTCCTTGAGCGACAACATAGTGCGCCCAAACGAAAGGCCAACCACGAAATATGTGACCACTTGGTTGATAGCAATCAAAAGGATTCTCAATCCCGCATCAGCCCACACGACGGCATCGAACCCTTGCATAGCCGCCACGGTCATAAGCGGCGTCATCAACACGAGGTACATCACCTGCACAAGCGTAGACACGCGCGGTTTACCAAGAGAGCGATACATCTCGCTGCTGTAGTATGAGAGCAGCACCATCGGCCCCTGCACCAGCCCATACAACCCGAACATGAGCGTCGCCTCGCCCCACTGATCGCCGAGCAACAGGGCCACCAAAGGCTCGCGGAATACGAAGATACCCGCAGACAACGGCAACAGGAACAATGCCACCATGAACTGGAAGCGTCGCAGATAAGCAACGTATTCTTCCCGATCAAACTGAAGGCGCGAAAGTGACGAGAACAAGATGGGCGTCGTAGCGTTCGTGATAATCCCGAAGCACCCGCTCACAAAGGTGACTGGCGTCTTGTAATATCCCAACTCAGCCGCACCCAGGAAATGCCCCACGATAAAGGTGCCCGCCCAAGAGGAAAGCCATATGGTGAACGACTCCAAAAGCGTCCATCCGCTGAATGAGAACATAGCCTTCAGCATGTTGAAGGAGTAGAAAAAACGCGGCTTCCACTCAGACAGCAGAGTCAGCCCCACTGCATTTACAATATTCGCCGCCAAAGTGCCAACGATAAGCGACCAGTAACCAAATCCCATAAACGCCAGTACAAGCGTCGAGCCGAAGTTAAGTAAGGTCGACGTCAGTCTCACCGGCATAAGCGACTTGAAATCGAGATTACGGTGGAACAACGCCATCTGAATGCTCGAAAACGACGTCAACGGGAGAGAGAGGCAGGCCACGGCCAAGGGAAAGCCCAGCGACGGATTGCCCACGAAGGTGGCCACCGGATCGTTGAATATGGCAATGAGACACCACAGGACCACCGATATGCCGAAGTTCGTCCAAAAGGCCACGTTAGCGTTGGCATGCAGGTCTTTTTTGTCTCGGAAGCTGTGTTGCACCAGGTACTTCTGGAACCCGGCGTCCGCGAACATGTCGGCAAAGCTCACTACCATGGTGACGGTCGCCACCATGCCAAACGCCTCTGGCGCCAGCAGCCTCGCTAAGACGAGCTGCGAGATAGGCGAGATGATTTTGGCGATAATCTCGGTTGCCAGAGACCACTTTGCCGCGCTTGCCGACCTCGCCCGGAGGTCTTTTGTGTCGGACATACTAAACCTCCATGAAGAAACGCCGGAGCGCGCTTACTGGCTGATTATCCATGCGCACGCACTGAATGCAGCTTTCGTTTGCCATCATTCCTCGTTTTCACGTTGGGGCAAAGAAACCATTTGCCCCAACGTCCTCTCCGCCTCAGCGGGGCTGAAAGGCGTAAACCCGCCCCACGGGTAGAAAGTCAGCTCGCCGACGAGAACGCGCCCCTTGCAGATGAAGAGGTCGACCCTCAAGAAAGGTACACCGTCACTCAGTTTCCTTGATAGCTCGAGCATCTCGCTGAGCTGCTCCGGGGCAGGGATCGTCTCTTCGGAACTCGCGTATCCCATCGCCAAAGGCAGCAGATTCCACTCAGTGTCGTAGAAATCGTTGTACCTCTTCTCAGAATCGTTCTTGTCCCCGTGACAATAAGAAATCAGCCGGGGTTCCCCGTCAAAGCAGAAGAAGTCGAACTCGTCGATGCCTTCCCAGTTATCGTCTTCATCACGGGCATTATCGCCCTCGCTCTCCAAGAACTCCTCGGCGAACACGACGGGCTTCACGTTCTTGTAAGGCCATTCCCTGCACCCGTAAAAATAATTCTGCTTCAAATGACCCCGAAAAAAGTCCTTGGCACTGTTGAGATCGAAGTGTCCCTTGTCAGTGCAGATGAGCACGCCGCCGCAGTCGTGGTTCGTTTTGAGTACGAACTTCTCCGGTAGCCCACTCACATCGATGTCATCAGCGGAATTCCAGGCGCCCAACGTCTTGACCACGTGCTCGGAGCCCACACGCGAGGCAATGAGGTCCTTAGCGCGGTACTTGTCGACCATGGTCGTGTACGCAGGGTTGTGATCGTTAAGCTTCAGCCACTGCATCTTCTCAGTGAAGGTCACCGGCGAGTCTATGCTAGGCCACATGCCCAACTTGGCGCGATGCATCAATCGAAGGTGCGTCCTGTCGGAAACCCATTTCGTTAGACCCTTCGACGTAAAGGCACAGTAGGCCATCCACGGGTCACTTAGGTATTTTTTAATTTTGCTTTCCATATATACAATTTCCTTAAGTCCGAGCTTAAACAAAGCGTTTTACTTTTTAATTCTCTGCGCTACACATGGAACAAGCCCTGGGCGTATGCAAACCACCAACGTAGACTTTGCTCGTATATGCCCGAAACGGTTTCGGGCACTATTTACCCCATCCAGACGAACGAATAAGACTCGATACCAAGCCCGGTATGAAGCAGATAGGCATAAAAGGCGTAGAAAAGGAACCAGACAACTAGAAAACAGCCAAGACAAAAACGGGCTTTTATTTTCCGAGCGTCCTTCACGAAGCCTCCGAAAATCACAGGGCCTAATACGGTGAAGTAATAGGCTATGCGGCCGGCGTTGGCAATCACATAAGAGGACGCCGAAGCCAAAATGCCTAAAGCGTAAAACACGAGCGGCATCCGGTTGGCTTTGAGCCGCGACGTTCCGTCGCTCTCAACCGGGGCAACATTCGCAGTTTCGCGGCTGACGAAATATGCGATCGCGAGGACGGTCGCCTGCGCAAAAACCATCAACCCGATGCTCGATTCGTTCACGGAGTAACGCGCATACCGGTCGACGAGCTTAGAGCCCGCATAAGCTGCCAGGAACAGCAGGGCAACCGATGCAAGCATCTTCGCGGCGAACTGCGATCGGCTCTTGCTTTTGTTGGAAAATAGGTAGTAGATGAGGAATAGGACCCCTATCAGGGCGGACGCGTGCAAAAGAGCGCCAACAGCCCACCAAGCGCAAAAAAGCAACGGCTTATTCTGTTCTAAAAACCTGGTTGCGTAGAAAACCAGCGAGACTGCAATCATCTGGCACGTCAGACACATAGACAGCGGGAACACCGTTGCCGTATAGACGAACATCGCAAACGAGAGCGATGCCGTTCGTCTAAAATCCCAAAGCCTGAAAGCAAAAAAGGCGTTGGTGATCAGCGACTCGACGACGAGCAAGAACGAGTAATTGTTACAGATATGGAGCACCGCACTTGTGAAGACACCGTACGGAACGCTGAACGTATGGTTCCACATCGTGGTCCCATACGCGTAGAAGTACTCGATTCCCTCTTTATAACCCAGGGTATCCTGCCCAACCGCATACGACCTCAAGCCCCCGATGGCGGTAAGAAGAACCACGGCAGCGACCAGCCCAGCCTTACTCTTGCCGTTTTCCGACATGCGCGCAAGCGCCGCTGAAAGCAAAACGACAAGAAAGTAGAAAAGCGATGTTTCGATAAAGTTCATCCGAATACCAGCCTCACGAAACCGGGAAGCTCCGAATTGATTTCATAGCCCGAGCCTTTCAAATCCCTCGCACTGGCGCTTGACCCTATGCGATCCGCGGAGAGCGCGGCGTCGGCCCATTCGTCCAGAGCGTCGCCCAGACTTTTGTAAACGACGTTCTCGCAAATGCCAACCTCCCGCGTGATGGAGTCGCTAATCACGCAAGGGAGTCCGTTTGCCTGCGCCTCGACGACGACGTTCGGCAGGCCTTCGTAGACAGAGGGGAAGATGAAGACGTCCATAGCCGAATAGAGACGGCGGACATCGCTCCTAACCCCGGCAAACACCACCCTATCGGTCAATCCGAGCTCGGCAACGCGCCTCTCAACGGCCGTGCGTGTCTCGCCTTTGCCGACGAGAATGAGGACGGCGTCTGGCCTTCTCCGGGCGATTTCAGCAAAAACATCGACAAGGAAGAGGTGGTTCTTCTGCTCACTGAACCTCCCGACGTGCCCGACGACATAGGACTCGGCAGGAACGCCCAGTTCGCGCTTAACATCGTCCCGTGTCGAAGCGTCATAGGCGTAGTCCTCGAGGTTGAGCGCGTTCTTCATGAGATGGAAACGCGGCCCCGATACCCCCGCCTTGCCGAACATGTAGACGCCCGCCTCGGTAGACGGGGCGGCGAAGTCGGTCGCCGCAACCCTGACAAGGGGCTTGAAAAGATTGTGCAGCAGGGTCTCCTTTTTGCTGTTCGAAACTGTACCCGTGTTGCTTGACCTGAATATGGTTCTGGACACGCCTCCGAATCTCATGGCGAGCAAATCAAGACAGGAAAGGCTGTGCTGAGACGACCTGACAGCACAGCAATAACCGCCGTCCCGGGCTATCTGCATGAGCCGCTTGAACGATGCGACCGGCCCGGCCTCGGTCTTCTTGACTGTGTGCACAATTCTGCCGCCCATCGACTCGATTTCGGCGTCGTAAAAGCCCGGCACGTCGGACGACACACAGAAGTCGAGCTGATAGCGCGACTTGTCCAAAGCCCGGTAATACTTCATGAATACCGTCTCGGCCCCGCCGGTGTCCATCGAGGTCACGATATAGAGGGCCTTCTTCATTGGACGATCACCGCATCGGATTTCTCGATCAGCTTCTGCAGCGCCTTTTTAGCAATCGCCTTCCTGCGGTTGGCCGGAGATTCCTGATAGCGCTCGTATACCTCGGCCTTCACCGCGAACCTTGCGTCGCCTGAAAGATCCGCCATTGCGCGGAGCTGCGCTATATGTAGATGATGGTAGGCGGGAGAGGCGATATGCTTTTCCATGTCGTAATAAGACCAGAAGCCGGCGTCGTAGTCATCCAAATGGCAAGCCAACGTCTCCGCAGAGTGCTTGAATGGCCCGGCGAAGCGCGCGTCGACCAACGATGCGTCATAGAGACCGAAAAGGCTAAACACCCAACCGTTCATGACACTGCGCCTGGGGCGTTGAGGGTACTCCTCCAGGAACAGTTCTCCCCCGTCATGCGACGACACGCCGCCATTGTCCATGTCGATAAGCATGAACTCGGCAGCTTTCAGCGCCGCAACTCTATAGCACTCGTCCCCGAAAGCCGCATGGGCCCTCAGCAGCATCGAGCACCCCTCGCCTTGGGCCATCGAGGAGACGGAGTACTTAGCGCTGCCTATCGGACCAAATGCGTCCCAAGAGCCGTCATCCCGCTGGGCGCCGATCGCCCAATCCGAGCATACCCTTAGTGCGTCGAGAAAGCGCTCAACTTCATCCGACCTGAGAATGCTCAAGTCGCAACAGCCCAAACCGTATTGGAAAATGGCGATGGGGAAATGCACCCGCGCCCCACCGGCGATGACGCTAACAGGGACACCGCCCTCGTCGAGCAGAGTACTGCCAGTGACCTTGCCGGTCAAATCGTTGTAGTACCCGGACAACTGTCCGACATTATAGGCCCTGCCCAAGCTCTGCTCTACGGCCACAGCCGTCTTGCCAGTGAGCATTTTGCTCCACCTTTTGAGCATGGTCATCTTCTGCGCAATCTGGCCCATCATTCACCTTCGTTTCTGTAATCGACTCCGAGCGAGCGCACAAGCCCCTCCACGTTGGCCTCCAAACGGAAGTCCCTCTCCCAAACGGCCCTTGCAGCGCGCCTCATAGAAGACCCTTCGGCCTTGCCCAAAAAGACGAATCGCTTTATGGCCGCGGCGACATCTTCCGGTCCACAGTCACTAGGTAGGAGAAAGCCGTTGACGCCATCGCTTACTATCTCGTGGGTTCCGCCAACGTCCGTGGCGATGACGGGAATGCCGAATCCGCAGGCCTCCATGATCGAAAGCGGCAGGCCCTCGCTTGACGAGACGTTCACGAAGACGTCGAAATGCTTCGCTGCGTACTCCCCCAAAAGCGCGTCGTTCGGCAAAGCCCCCGCGAACTTCGCGGTGGAGTGCGTCAGCAACGAGCAGGCGGCCCTCGCCTCCTCGAGCTGTGGGCCGTCGCCGTAATGGGTCCATTCGACGCGAAGCCCTTCGGCATCAAGAAGGGTGACAGCCTTAGCAAGAAGAGGCACGCGCTTAACGTCGACAATACGCGAGCACGAGACGACCCGCAACGGGCAGGTCAACGGCTCGCCGGACTTGTCTGGCATCTCCCGCGTTCCGAGATAGGAGGTCGTCACCTTGCCCTCATGGCCCGGCCAGTTCGCGTTTATGTATTCCTCCCCGTCTTTCGAGCAGGGAAGCACTCCGGAAAGCTTGGATAGGAGGTATCCCCGGAAGGGCAAATAATGCACATCGGTACGATCTGCATACAGATCGTACCCATGTGCACGCGCAACGGCGCGTGCACATGGGTACGTGCCGGTCAGCCAAGCAGCGACCAAAGCGGTGTCGTAAAGCCAAAAGCTGTATATGTGCGTGGGCTCAAAGCCAAAGCGGACCAGTTCCTCCGCAAGCACGTCCGCCTTTGCCTTCGCCCTCGCGGCAAAGTAGCCCCGAAACACGCGCTTTCCGATTCCATGAACGGATTCTGTGGCATAGGCCTCACGAACGTCCGCACCGCCCAAAAGGGGAAACGCGATCCCTTTGACTGCAAGCAAAGCCTTGTCCTTGGAGGTATTACCGCAACCCAAGGCCAGGGGCGTCACATTGCCCGGCAGCGCGCAGGTGGGCGCGTCACCCGGCTGCGCCTCGGTCCCCACGGCGAGCACCTCGTCGAAATAGGTCGAAAGAACGCCTATCTCGTTCTCGAGATAGGACTCAGCGGCGACCTCGCCGCGGTTAAAGGGGAACCTCCTCGTCAGAAGGAGCAGCCGTCTCTTTTTTTATCAGCAGTAATCGCCACAAATACTAATCCCTCTTGAATAGGTCGCGGGTATACACCTTGCCGGCAACATCGGCCAGATCGTCGCTCCACCGGTTGGCAATGATCACGTCGCACTCGGCCTTGAACCTCTCAAGGTCATGCGTCACCTCGGAACCGAAGAATTCCGGCGCGTCCAGCGTTGGCTCGTAGACAACGACCGGCACTCCCTTGGCCTTCACGCGCTTCATAACGCCCTGGATGGAACTGGCGCGGAAATTGTCGGAGTTCGACTTCATGGTCAGGCGGTACACGCCCGCCACGGGCTTCTCCTTGCCTTCGTATACCTTGTCCCACAGCAGTTGCAGTACCTCGTCTGCAATGTAGTCCTTGCGAGTGCGGTTGGCATCGACGATGGCCTCGATAAGGTTCTGAGGCACGTCCTTATAGTTGGCCAGCAACTGCTTGGTGTCCTTGGGCAGGCAGTAGCCGCCGTAGCCGAAGGAGGGGTTGTTGTAGTGGGAGCCAATGCGGGGCTCTAGGCACACGCCATCGATGACGTCCTTGGTGTTGAGTCCCCTCATCTCGCAGTAAGTGTCCAGCTCATTGAAGTACGCCACGCGAAGTGCCAGGTAGGTGTTGGCGAACAGCTTCACGGCCTCCGCCTCGGTGGTACCAAGAACGAGCTGCGGGATGCCCGTCGTGCCATCAGGGTTGGTGCGCTCAAGCTCGGCGGGGCCGACGCCTTGGGCGAGCAGCCCAGCAAACGTCTTTGCGGCCTTCACAGCTTCCTCGTCGTCCTTGGGCGCGCCCACAACGATGCGGCTAGGGTGCAAATTATCGTAGAGCGCCTTGCTCTCTCGAAGGAACTCGGGGCTGAAGATGATGCGGCTGTCGCCAAGCGTCTCGCGAAGCGACGAAGTGTAACCCACAGGGATGGTCGACTTGATGACAATCCAGGCCGTCGGGTTCACCGAGCGGATTGCCGAAATTGCGGCTTCAACAGACGAGGTGTCGAAAAAGTTGCGGTCCGAGTCGTAGTTCGTTGGCGTGGCCACGATGGCGAAATCCGCGCCTGTATAGGCCTCGGCGACGTCCACGGTTGCATGCAGGTCGAGCTTCCTCGTGCCCGCCTTAGCCTCGGCCAGGAAGAGCTCAATCTCGTCGTCCTGGATGGGCGACTGAAAAGCGTTAATCTTCTCTACCTTCTCAGAGACGATGTCGAGCGCGCGCACCTCGTTGTGCTGCGAGAGCAGAACGGCCAACGAGAGCCCCACATAGCCGGTGCCGGCGACTGCTATCTTCATTTTTTCGGACATATCATTCAACCTTTCGTTAAGAGCAGGCACACATATGAAATAGTTAGGATTTCGCCTTGCCGAAGAACTTCAGCGCCTCAGAGACGCAGGCGGCGGGCGATGAGGCAATGGCCTTTAAGGCGTAAATCACAGCCTGGCCTGGCTGGTTGCTGCGCTTCATAGCGAAGGCGAGCACGGCGTTGTGGCGAAATTCGATGTAGCGCACATCCTTCTTGCTGAGGCGCGGGTAGTAGCCGCGCACCACCTCGTGCCTTGCGACCTCGCCGTTTACCTTGTTCTTGCCAAGCGAGAGCCTCTCGCCGGAATGGAGGTACTGCCTCACGTGCACCTCGGGCATGTAGCCCATGTGGGCGCCAGCCTCTATGCAGCGCAGCATCAGCCACCAGTCTTGGCCGGTCGCCACCTCGCCGAAACCCTCAGTGCGGTCGAACAGGTCGCGCCTGAGCATATAGATGGCCGTTGGGCTTATCGGCGTTAGGAGGTGCGCGCGCAGCAGACCCTCGGTGGAGAAGTCCTCGCAATGGTCGAGCCTGCGGTGCTCCACAAGCCGGCCACGTTCGTCATACCACGAGACATCCTGCCAGCTCATGTCGAGGGAGTTTTCCTGCATGAAGGCGACCTGGGTGGACACCTTGTCAGGCAGGAACTCGTCGTCATCGTCGAGGAACGTGAGGTACTCGCCCGTCGCCTGGCGGCAGGCGTAGTTGCGCGCCGCCCCGCCGCCGGTCTGGCCGGAGGTGTGCAGCAGCCTAAAGTGCGGAAGGCTCGCGGCATAGGGGGCGACCGCCGCGTCAGTCTCGGCGCTTTCCGGCCACTCCGGCCGATTGTCGCTCACTACAATCAGTTCGATGTTCTCCGCGCCGTAGTCCTGCGCGGCGATTGAGTCCAGGGCCACGCGAATCCTGTCAGAGCGCTTGTAGGTCGGCACCACGATCGAGACGAGGGGTTTGTCAGCACTCATGCGCTACCTCCCCGTCTTCTTCTTGCCGAACATGACGCCAAAGGTCTTGAAGAAGACCTTCCAGTCTGCCTTGAGGCTGGCACCCTTCGCGTAGGCAAGCTCGAACTCCTGGCGCAGGCCGTTCTCGAAGGTCGCGAGGTTGCGCGGGCCCGACTGCCAGGCACCGGTAATGCCCTGCGGGACGGCAAGCACCTGCACCTGTTGCTCGTGCGTAAAGTTCCCGAGCTCCTCGTAGGTGATGGCGCGAGGGCCGATGACGGAGAGCTGGCCCGCGAGCACGTTGAAGAACTGGGGCAGCTCGTCCAGGGAAGTCTTGCGCAGGACGCGGCCTAGCTTGGTGATGCGGGGATCGTTTGTGACCTTCCGCTCGCGGTGCCACTCCTCGATCTGCTCGGGGCTGAGGTACTTCTCCACGTCGTTGGCGTCGGCGACCATGGAGCGGAACTTGAGCACGCGGATGGGGCGACCGAAGCGCCCCGCGCGCTCGTGAGCGTAGATGGGTGCGCCCTTGGTATCGGCCGCAATGAACGCACAGAGCACCGCGCCAGGGATGAGCCCCACGACGCAGACGCACGCGCTGAACGCGATGTCGAAGGTGCGCTTGACGAAGCGGTAGCCAAGCGACCTCGTGTCGAGCGCGCGGGACTCTGCGGCAAACTCGGGCGAGCCTGGGAGGCTCATCGTGCCCGTGCTTGCAGCGGATCCGGCACCGGCGCCCGCCGCGCTCTCGCGCCGGTCCATGGCCTGAGCAATGAGCGCCGCGCCCACGGGCGCATTATCCTCTGTTACTTCTTTAGTAGTCACAATAAAAATTTCGTTCCTGTCCCCAGGAACCCCCCCCCAATCCACAAATTCAAAAACCAAATAAATTGCCGGCGTAACGTCTTCCTTACGTTTTGCTCGGCACGTCTAACGGAAGCAGCTCCCTAAATGCGGAGTCGCCTTCGCCCACGTCCACCAGGCACCAGCGCTTGTGACGGTCGATCTTTTTTACGTGGGCCTCTTGCCCCACAAGTGGGCCCTGCTCTATGTGCAGCACACCGTCTTCAATGCGCGCAACGCTGTTGCGCACCACGCCGTCGTCGTCGAGCACGCTGCGGTACCAGTCCCGCGCATCGTCCGGCATGGGCGCATAGGCCCGCTCCCTGCTGCCGGCGATGCGGCAGCCAAAGCTCAACTGAGCCAAAGCCCTATCGAGCGCTGCGGCATCGTGCGTGGCGACGAAGAAATATTCCTTGTACATGGGTTTGGTTTGGAGCGACCATGCGCCGTCCCGCTTAAACCAGAACTCCTTTTGCATCACAAAAGCGTCCTGCATAAGGTTGTGCGGGATAATGCAGCGGACCTTTTCGCAGATCTCGCGCTCTTTTCCATTGGGGGTGTGGACCAGATACCAGCGGACGCGGCCGTGCTGGCTGTTGGTGGTGGCGCCGTTAAATGCGCCCGGCAGCTGCTCTTGGCGCCGTGCCGTCTGTTCCATGTTCTCGCCCCCTCTTTTTGGCTTTGCGATGCACGCAAATGCAGGGGCGTTTAGAACAGGCTTCTCGCTCGCAGCTAGGCGCAGTCGCAAAAGTACAGGTTTATATAGAGGGGTATGGAGATGTACCTACTAGCAGTACATTTTGCGTAATCTGGGCAAACGCTGATTAATTGCTCGTATAATGTCGTCTGTCGAAAGATACAAAAACCTGTACCTTTTTGTGCAACAAAAAAAGCCGCTCAACCAGCGGCTTTTCTTATTTCGGCATGAAAAAGGCGACCGCCCTGTGTAGACGGTCGCCTTTGTTAATTGTTGTGAAGTTTGCCTTAGGCGCGAGTCTTGATCTCCTCGAGCACCTTCGCAACAAACTCGTCAACGCTCATCTGAACGGTCTCGTTGGAGCGATCGCGGACGGAGATGTTGCCGGCCTCGACCTCCTTCTCGCCCAGAATGAGCATGTAGGGCACGCGGTCGATGCTGCGGGCCTCGCGGATCTTGTAGCCGATCTTCTCGTCGCGGTCGTCGCAGACCACGCGAATGCCGGCCTCCTCCAGCTTGGCACACACCTCGTGGGCGTAGTCGCGGCTCTTCTCGGAGACAGGAAGCGCTTTGACCTGCACGGGAGCCAGCCAGGTGGGGAACTTGCCCGCAAAGTGCTCAATCAGAATACCAATGAAGCGCTCGATGGAGCCAAAGCATACGCGGTGCAGCATGATGGGGCGCTTCTTGGTGCCGTCGGCGTCCACGTACTCAAGATCAAAGTTGAGCGGCATCTGGAAGTCGAGCTGGACGGTGCCGCACTGCCAGGTACGTCCGAGCGAGTCCTCCAGGTGGAAGTCGATCTTGGGGCCGTAGAAGGCGCCATCGCCCTCGTTGACCTCGTAGTCCATGCCCAGCTTCTCCAGAGCGGTGCGCAGGCCCTCCTCAGCGCGTGCCCAGTCCTCGTCGGAACCCATGGAGTCCTCGGGGCGGGTGGAAAGCTCAACATGATACTTAAAGCCAAACTTTTGGTACACGGAGTCGATGAGGTTGACCACGCCCACGATCTCGTCGGTCAGCTGGTCGGGACGCACAAACAGGTGGGCGTCGTCCTGGTTAAAGCAGCGCACGCGGAACAGGCCATGCAGGGCGCCGCGCAGCTCGTGGCGGTGCACCAGGCCAATCTCGCCGGCGCGGATGGGCAGCTCGCGGTAGGAGTGCGGCTTGGAGGCGTACACCAGCACGCCGCCCGGGCAGTTCATGGGCTTAATGCAGTACTCTTCGTCGTCGATGACAGTGGAGTACATGTTGTCCTTGTAGTGGTCCCAGTGGCCCGAGGTCTTCCACAGCTGCTTGTTCATGATAAGCGGCGTGGAGATCTCCACGTAGCCGGCCTTGTGGTGGATCTCGCGCCAGTAGTCCAGCAGCGTGTTCTTAAGGATCATGCCGTTAGGCAGGAAGAACGGGAAGCCGGGGGCCTCGTCGCGCATCATAAAGAGGTCCATCTCGCGGCCGATCTTGCGGTGGTCGCGCTTCTTGGCCTCCTCCAGCATGTGCATGTGCTCGTCGAGCTCTTCCTTGGTGGCAAAGGCGACGCCGTTGATGCGGGTGAGCATCTTGTTGTCCTTGTCGCCCTTCCAGTAAGCGCCCGAGACGCCGGTAAGCTTAAAGGCCTTCAGCGCCTTGGTGTAGCAGATATGGGGGCCGACGCACATGTCGATGTAGTCGCCCTGCTGGTAGAAGGTGATACGGGCGTCGTCGTCCAGGTCGCCGATGTGCTCGACCTTGTACTTCTCGCCGCGCTCCTCCATAAGGGCGATGGCCTCGGCGCGGGGCTTCTCAAAGACGGTGAACTTGAGGTTCTCCTTGACGATCTTTTTCATCTCGGCCTCGATCGCGGGGAAGTCGTCCTCGCTGATCTTGACGCCCTCGGGCAGGTCGACGTCGTAGTAAAAACCGTTGTCGGTCGCGGGACCGTAGGCAAAATCGGCCTGGGGGTACAGGCGCTTGATGGCCTGCGCCATGATGTGCGCGGCGGAGTGGCGGATGACGTGCGTGACCTCGTCCTGCGGGAGCTCGGCCACCGAACCGTCATTGTAGAGTGCCTTCATGGGTATGTTTTCTCCTCTCGGATGCCTGATGCAAGTGCGTGCGATGCGCTCGGCGTTTTTGACTTGCATCATTATAGGCAGGTTGCCTTGGTATACAAGCGCCCGCCGCACCTTAATGGCACGGCGGGCGATTTTCTACGCATGCTTCATCGTGTGGGGCGGCGCGGGGCGCGTGGCGGCCGTGGGATGCGCGGGGTGCGCGGAGCCCGTGGCTTACGGCCGGCCCGGCGATGGATGCGTTACTGGATGCGAGTTCGGCAGTAGGGGCAGACCTTCCAGTGCGCATCGAGCGGGCGATGGCAGCTGGGGCAGACGTTGCGAACCTGAGTGTCGCACACCGGGCAGACGACAAAGTCCTTCTCGATGGGGGCGCCGCACTGCGGGCAGGTGCCGTACTGGGCAAGCTGGCGTTCGCGCAGGGCCATATCCAGCTCCTGCTCCTCGCGGTCGGACGCGTAGGAGTGCGGGCGCAGGACCAGGTAGGCGATGAGGCCTACAAACGGGATGAGGGCAATGATGCCCCATGCCACGTAGGCGCTGGCGCCGCGGCGGCGGGCATCGATGAACACATAGACGACCGACAGCACATACAGGGCGATGATAAAGCCAACGAAGGCATAGACGACGCCCATAAGCTGCGGCGACATGAGCTCGGAGATGTACTTGGACATTACGGGTACCTTTCGGATTATTTACAGTCCAGTCAAGTTTACCACGGGGTTTGTTTATATGGGACTACGGCTGGGTACGGGGCTGGCGCGGACACAAACATCTCAATCTGTAACAGGTGGGAGCGGAATCCGGGTCTAGACGTTACAGATCGAGACACAGGGGTCCCTCCCAGACTTCAATCTCGATCTGTAACATCTTGGGCCCCAAAACCCCTCTTACTGTTACAGATCGAGACATTCAAAATCCGCCTGAAGGTTTGTCTCGATCTGTAACATCTAGAACCCAAATCATCAGCTAACTGTTACAGATCGAGACGAAAGGTTGCCGTAGTTGTCGGCGGACGAGGTTGTCGACGTTGCCGCGTCTCCCCTCTTCTGCCGTTGGCGGGTGTTGCGGGGCTGTTCACCGCATTGCCGCCGCGCTGGGGGTGTGCAGACCGTAGGATAGTCTTATTGACAGCCTGTCAACTCGTCTGGGAGGCACCGTGGCAGAAACGTTTGATATCGCAATTGTGGGCGCGGGCATCACCGGATGCGCCATCGCGCGGCAGCTCGCGCGATTTGAACTGTCCATTTGCGTAGTCGAGGCGGCGAACGATATTGCGCTGGGTGCGTCGAAGGCCAACGGCGGCCTGGTGCACGCCGGCTACGATCCGGCGCCGGGAACCGTAAAGGCACAGGTCAATGCCCGTGGCTGTGAGCTGTATGGTACCTGGGCCCAGGAGCTGGACTTTCTGTTCTGCCGCACCGGGTCGATGGTTTTGGGCTTTAACGACGAGGACCGCACGCATCTGGAGCAGCTGCGGTGCAACGGCCATGTCAACGGTGTTCCCGAGCTGTCGATCGTCGGACCCGACCGCATCCACGAATTAGAGCCGCGTGCCAGTGCCGATGCAACGTGCGCGTTGTGGTGCCCCTCGACTGGGTTTGTCGACCCGTTTGAGGTTGCCATCGCCGCGCTGGAGAACGCCGTGGCCAACGGGGTGACGTTTATGCGGTCCGCGCCGGTGGAAGCGATTGAAGTCGCGGACTCGGGCGACGACGCGCGCTTTACGCTGGCGACCCCCGCTGGCAATGTGCGCTGCCGCTACCTGATCAACGCCGCGGGCAACGGCGCCGCCGACATCTCGCATATGGCGGGGGCCGAAGAGTTTCAGATGGTCTGGCGCCAGGGCAACATCGTGGTGCTGGACAAGGAGCCGCGCACGCTCATGCCGCTCTACCCCGTGCCGACGCCGGTGTCGAAGGGCGTTATCGTGACGGGCACCGTACATGGCAACACCGTGATTACCGCGACGGCTGCCGTGCGCGAGCCGGGCGACACTCAGACCTATGCGAGCGATGTGAACGCGCTGCTGACCGGCGCGCACAAGCTAGTGCCCGATCTGGATACGCGACGTGTGGTGCGCGCATTTGCCGGCGGGCGTCCGGTCATTCAGGGAACGAACGACTTCTTTATTGGACAGTCGGCCGTGGTGCCGGGGCTGTTCCAGGCGGCGGGCATTCAGTCGCCGGGCGTGGCAAGCGCGCCGGCCATTGCCGAGCGCATGGAGCTTGTGATGCGTGAAGCGGGCGTGGAGCTGCACGAGCGGGCGGACTGGAACCCAATTCGCCGCGCGCCGGACGACTTTGACCGCGCACCGCTGGCGCGCAAGGAGGAGCTGATCGAGTCCGATCCCGCGTGGGGACAGATTGTCTGCCGCTGCGAGACGGTGCCCGAGGCCGAAATCGTGGCGGCGATTCGACGCCATCCGGGCGCGGTTTCGGTCGAGGGCGTCAAGCGCCGCTGCCGTGCCGGCATGGGTCGGTGCCAAAGTGGCTTTTGCCAGAGCCGTGTGGTGGCGATTCTCGCCCGAGAGCTGGACTGCGACCCCAGCGAGGTATTACTGGAGGACGCCGGATCTTGGCTGGTTGAGGGACCGCTGAAGGGGGTGCGTTAGGATGGCGAAATTCAAATCGAGCGCGATTGATTGCGGCGTCGTAGAAGCCGTACAAACGCAAGCCTTCGACGTGGTCGTTATCGGCGGCGGCCCCGCCGGCATGGCGGCCGCACTGGCCGCGCATAAGGCCGGAGCGCGCGTGGCCATCGTGGAGCGCGAGCAGCACCTGGGCGGCATCCTCCGCCAATGCATCCACCCCGGCTTTGGCCTGTCGCACTTTAAACAGGAGCTCACTGGTCCCGAGTACGCGCAGCGCTTTATCGACCAGGTGCACGCAACCGACATTGCGCTGTTCCTGAACAGCATGGTAATTGGGGTAGATTCAGGCGAGCCTACAGAAGACACCGCGGTCCATACCGTCACGCTCATGAGCCCCGCCGGCATGCTGCAGCTCACCGGGCGCGCGGTCGTCCTTGCCATGGGATGCCGCGAGCGCACTCGCAGCGAGATCAAGATCCCCGGCAGCCGTCCCGCCGGCGTGTTTACGGCCGGCCTGGCGCAGCGATACATCAATATCGAAAACCTCAAGCCCGGCTCGCGTGCCGTCATTTTGGGCTCGGGTGACATCGGGCTCATCATGGCACGCCGCTGCACGCTCGAGGGGATTTCGGTCGAGGGCGTGTACGAGCTTATGCCGTACGCCAACGGACTGCGTCGCAATGTCAAGAACTGCCTGGACGACTTTGGCATTCCGCTGCACCTGTCCGCCACCGTCACGCGCGTGATCGGGCACGACCGTGTGGAAGCCGTCGAGGTAAGCCAGGTCGACGAGCACCTGGCGCCCATTCCGGGGACCGAGCGCATTGTTCCGTGCGACACGCTGCTGCTTTCGGTGGGATTGATTCCCGAGAACGAGCTTTCGGTTGCCGCGGGCGTGGAGCTTGACCCGCACACGCGCGGCGCCGTGGTGGACCAGAGTCTGCAGACGGGCGTGCCGGGCATCTTTGCCTGCGGCAACGTGCTGCACGTGCACGATCTGGCCGACAACGTGACGACCGAGTCCGAGAGGGCTGGCGCAGCTGCAGCGGCGTACGTGCTGGGTGGCGGAGCCGAGACGGACGCGGTCGCGGACACGGGCTGCGAGCTCACGGTCTTCCCTGCCGGCATTGCGGGATACGCGCTGCCGGGACGCATTACGGCCGTGGCGCTCACCAAGCTCAACTTCCGCGTGCGGCGGCCAGTCGATACCGCCCGCGTGAGAATCTTGGCCGACGGCGAGGAACTGTTCGCCGGCAAGGTCCGCGCGTTTAAGCCGAGCGTTATGGAGAGCTTCCCGCTGCCTGCGAAGGTCATCAAACAAGCGCTCGACCTGGGTGCCAGCAAGATTGTCCTATCCGTCGATCCCATCGAGGAGGCGTAACCAAGATGAGCGATAACGTGATCGAAACGCTGCAGTTCAACTGCACCACCTGCCCATCCGAGTGCCTCCTGACCGTAGAGATGGAGCGCGACGCAAATGGCGCCGTGGTGGAAGTTCGCTCCGTGACCGGCAACAACTGCCCGCGCGGCGATACGTTCGCACATCAGGAGCTCACCTGCCCCATGCGCGTGCTCACGACGACCGTGGCCGTCTCCGGCGGCGACGAAGCCCTGCTCCCCGTGCGCACGGCCGAAGCCATCCCGCTGGCACTCCACGCCCAAGCCATGGACCTCATCCGCGGCGTGGTCGTCGAGGCCCCCATCCGCATGGGCGACGTCGTGCTGGAAGATCTTCTCGGCACCAACATTGACCTAGTCGCCAGCATGAACATCGATCCAACCTAAGCAGCTAATTTGGGACGGGGCTCTTTTAGCTGCTTTTGCAAGGAGTGTCCCCAGGTGCCGGCATAAAAGGAACGTCCCTATGTGCCGGGCTTGGGATACCATGGTGGCAGCCTAGCGAAAGGATGTTTCATGGCACATGTCGATGACCAGCGCATGGCGCGCGTGCTCGATGCGCTCGAGGATCAGCACCCCGGTGCGCAGCTGCTCGTGAATGACCCGTGGTCGATCTATTACCTGACCGGCTTTTATGCCGATATGTTCGAGCGTTTTTGCGGCGTGCTGCTCGTGCGCGATGCCGAGCCGGTGATCCTGGTCAACGCACTGCATCAACTGCCCGAGTACGACAATGCCCGCGTCGCCTATCACACCGATACCGATGTCGTGGCCGACGCCATCGCTCGCGAGGTCGATCCGACCAAACCGCTCGGCATCGACACCGTCATGCGCTCCGGCTTTTTGATGCCGCTCATGGAGCGCCACGCCGCAAGCGAGTTTTTCCTGGGTGACTTTGCCGTCACCGCCGCACGCACCCACAAGGATGCCACCGAGCAGGAGCTCATGCGTGCGTCCTCGACCGCTAACGACGCTGTAATGGCCGATGCTATTAAGCTTGTCCACGAGGGCGTGACGGAACGCGAGATTGCCGACCAGATGCTCGGCCTGTATCGCAAGCACGGCTGCGAGGGCTTTAGCTTTCCGCCCATCGTGAGCTTTGGCGCCAACGCCGGCGACCCGCATCACGAACCCGACGACACTGTGCTCAAGCGCGGCGACGTGGTGCTGTTCGACATTGGCGGACGCCGCTGCAACTATTGCTCGGACATGACGCGCACGTTCTTTTGGGGCGAGCCGGACGAGGAGACGGCACGCATCTACGACATCGTGCGCCGCGCCAACGAGGCCGCCGAAGCGCTCATCGCACCGGGCGTGCGCATGTGCGACCTGGACCGCGCCGCACGCGATGTGATTGAAGACGCGGGCTACGGCGAATACTTTACGCATCGCCTGGGTCACTCGATCGGCCTGCAGGACCACGAGCCGGGCGACGTCTCGCTCGTCAACGAGCAGGTCGTAGAGCCGGGCATGACGTTCTCCATCGAACCGGGCATCTACCTCCCCGACCGCACCGGCGTCCGCATCGAGGACCTGGCCCTGGTGACCGAGAACGGCGTCGAGATTCTCAACGCCTACCCCCACGATCCGGTCCGCCTAGACTAGGCAATGTGTCAAAGGGAGAGCCCCTTTGACACATCTTACAAACGCCGCGCCACGAAAACGGCCTATCTACTACGTTTAACCCGCATGAGTCGACCATGCGGGTCTTTTTTGAAAAATGGCGAGCCATCTACCTGCGGTTTTGATTTCGCAATTCTCTGTATGGTCGAGGGTTACCGGTCAAACGTAGTAAATAGGGCCATTTCGTGGCGAGCAAGTCAACTCGAGGCGCAGGGCAGCCAAAAAGCCCCGTCCCAAATTGACTGCTTTTGAGTTGCGGTGATATACGGACTGTTTGAGGCTTCTGGCTTGTAAAACAGTCCGTATTTCACCGCAACTGATGAGGGGATGGGTTAACGGAGCAGCCCCGCTACTTCGCCGGCTAGGGTGATGGTACCGGCTGCTACGAAGGGCTCGCCCGCGGCATCGAAGGCAGCGAGGGCCTCGGACACGCTCGGATACACGCCCGCGAGCTTGTCGGCGTCCACAAGTGCGGCAAGCTCCTCTGCCGACAGGGCGCGGTCGGAATCGGTCTGGGTCACAACCACGCGCGGGAAGGCCGGGATCAGTACGTCAACGATACCCGCCACGTCCTTGTCGGCCAGCGCAGCGCACAGCAGCGTGGGGCGATTCTCTACGCACGGATCGATCTCGTCCAGCGCGCTCACAAAGTTCTCGCAGCTCTGAGGGTTATGGCAGGCGTCGATCAGCTTGAACGGATCAGTTCCCAGCACATCAAATCGGCCCGGCGTGGGGCAGCCCACAAGCGACACATCGAGCTTGTCATGATCGAGCTCGCGAGCCAGATACCCCTCGCACAGCATAATCGCGCACGCAGCATTCTGCGGCTGATACGCCGGCTTAACCATACTCGACGTATAGATGGCACGCGGTGTAGTACAGCTAAACTCCACGGTATCGCCTACATGCGCCGGTACCTTGGTCGTGGAATGGCTCACAACCAGCGGCACCACACCGCACTCGCGGCAGCGCGTATCCATTACGCGCTGAACGCTCGGCTCATGCGTGCCCTCGCCCAAAACAACCAATCGCCCAGGCTTAATAACCGCAGCCTTCTCCCCCGCAATGGCCTCGAGCGTATCGCCCAAAATACGTGTGTGATCGAGCCCAATACCCGTAATGGCGACGGCCACGGGATCAGTCGCACTCGTAGCATCCCAGCGTCCGCCCATGCCAACCTCAAGCACGGCAACATCCACGCGAGCCTCGGCAAACACCACAAGTGCAGCAGCCGTCAAAAGGTCAAACGGCGTGATGGTATAGGCACGCTCCCCCGCCGCCACACGACGGGCATTCACTCGATGCCCCGCCTCAACAGCGGCCGAAACGCCACGGGCGAATGCCTCATCGCTCACGACGCATCCATCGACTTCCATGCGCTCGGGATAGCGTACCAGCTGTGGCGACGTATACAGCGCGGTCTTGAGCCCCTCACCACGAAGAATGGCAGCCGAAAAACGCGTGGTCGAAGTCTTGCCATTGGTACCGGCAACCTGAATGCAATCGAAATACTCATCCGGACGTCCCAGCTCATCGAGCATATCGACAACCGTCTCGAGCAGAGGACCAGCATCCCCAGAAATCCGCCCCGTATCAGCAGCAAGCCCAACAACCTCATCAAACGAAAGCAAATCAAACTCAAAAGGAACGGTATACAAGCCGGAACGCTTAGGCATTTTTAGAACCGCCATTCATAGAAAAATAAAACAGTATAGGTTGAGGATAGTCAGCGAAAACGCCTCTGATGAGCCAAGGTGCCGTGAAACAAGGGCGCATAGGGCTTATGCCCATGCGCCCGAAGTTGAACGGCAGATTGGCCATCAGAGGCGTTTGCAGCGTCGAGTCAGCCGCCGTTCGTTAGAACGGCGGAATAGGTGTCCGCAGTAGCGAGCAATGCCCCAAACCGCGTCCCCCAGTAACGCCTACGAGAAGTCAGCAACCTGCGAGGTCAGCGCCGCAAGGATCTCCTTGAGCTCAGCTGCACGGTCCCTCTTCTTCTGGACCACCGCGGGCGCGGCCTTGGCCACAAAGCCCTCGTTGGCAAGCGTCTTCTCGCAGCCGGCGAGCTCCTTCTGGGCCGCGGCGATCTCCTTCTCCAGGCGCGCCTTCTCGGCGGAAAGGTCAACCTTGCCCTCGAGCACCACAAAGACCTCGACGCCGCTGTCGACCACGGCGATGCTCGCTGCCGGCTTCTCGACGTCGGTACCCATAACCAGCGAGGCAGTGTTCGCCAGCGGCTCGATGGTCGAGCGCAGGCTCTCGAGCTTCTCGATATCCTCGGCACCGGCGCGCACGACCACGTCGAGCTCGGCCTTAGGGCTCAAGCGATAACGCGAGCGCGTGGCGCGGGCAGCGGAAACGACGGTGCGGCACAGCTCAAACGCGCGCTCGGCGTCCTCGTCAACATACTTGGCGTAGTCGGCGGGCTCCGGCCACTTGGCGATCATGAGCGCCTCGGCGCGGTCCACGTTGCCCTCGGCGTCCAGATCGAGCACGCTCGCCGGCATGTTGTCCCAGATTTCCTCGGTGACAAACGGCATAAGCGGGTGCATCAGGCGAATGGAGGTGTCGAGCACAAAGATCAGGTTGCGCTGCGCCTGCAGTCGGCCCTCGCCCTTCAGGCGGGCCTTGGTGACCTCGACGTACCAGTCGCAGACCTCGTTCCAGAAGAACTGCTGCACGCCGCGGGCCATATCGCCAAAGGTGTACTGCTCGATGCCCTCGGTGACCATCTTCACGGCCTTGGCCAGGCGGCTGAACATCCACGCGTCGGCAGGCGTCTCCACGACGGGCTCGCCGGGCGTGTAGCCCTCCATGTTCATAAGCAGGAAGCGGCTGGCGTTCCAGATCTTGGTCACAAACGACTTGGCCTGCTCGGTGCGCGGGCTATCGATGAGCTTCTTGGTCTTCTTGTCGATGTTCGCGTCGAACTTGACGTCCTGGTTGTTGGTGCACAGCGTAAGCAGGTTGTAGCGCATGGCGTCGGCGCCGTACATGCCAATGAGGTCCATGGGGTCAACGCCGTTGCCCTTGGACTTGGACATGCGGCTGCCGTCCTTGGCCAGAATCGTCGGGTAGATGACGACGTCCTTAAACGGCACCTCGTCCAAGAAATACAGCGAACTCATGACCATGCGGGCGACCCACAGCGCGATGATGTCGCGTGCGGTGACCAGCGCCGTCGTGGGGTGATGGCCCTCGAGCAGCTCCGGCTTTTGCGGCCAGCCCTGCGTGGCGAAGGTCCACAGCTGCGAGCTGAACCAGGTGTCCAGCACGTTCTCGTCCTGATGCACGTGATGGCCGCCACACTTGGGGCACACGTCGGTGTCCTCGGTGAGGGCGTCCTCCCAACCGCAGTCCTCGCAGTAGAACACGGGGATGCGGTGGCCCCACCACAGCTGACGGCTGATGCACCAATCCTTAAGGTTCTCCATCCAGGTGGTGTAGGTCTGCGTCCAGCGCGCGGGATGGAAGGTGACCTTGCCGGAGTTGACGGCGTCGAGCGCCGGCCCCTTGAGCTTGTCGACGGCCACAAACCACTGCTCGGACAGCCACGGCTCCAGGGCGGAGTCGCAACGGTAGCAGTGCATGACGGAGTGATCGAGGTCCTCGACGTGATCGAGCAGGTCGTGCTCCTCGAACCACTTGATGACGGCCTCGCGGCACTCGTCGCGGTTCATGCCGGTGAACTCGCCGTAGCCCTCGACGACCACCGCGTGCTCGTCGAAGATGTTGATCTGCGGCAGGTCGTGCGCCTGACCCATGGCGTAGTCGTTGGGGTCGTGGGCCGGGGTGACCTTAACAAAGCCGGAGCCAAAGTTGGCGTCGACATGCCAATCCTCAAAGATGGGGATCTCACGGTTGACGATCGGCAGCATGACGGTCTTGCCCACGAAGGCGGCCTTCTCGGGGTCCTTCGGGGAGACGGCGACGCCCGTGTCGCCGAGCATGGTCTCGGGGCGCGTGGTGGCGACGACGATGTAGTCCTGGCCGTTGACCGGCTCAGTCAGCGGGTAGCGCAGGTGCCACAGGTGGCCCTTCTCGTCCTTGTACTCAGCCTCGTCGTCCGAGATGGCAGTGGTGCAGTTGGGGCACCAGTTGACGATGCGCTTGCCGCGGTAGATCAGGCCGTCGTGGTACCAGTCGCAGAAGACCTTACGCACGGCCTGGGCATAGTCCTCGTCCATGGTGAAGCGCTCGTTGTCGAAGTCGACGGAGCAGCCCATGCGCTTGATCTGCTCGACGATGATGCCGCCGTACTCGTGAGTCCAGTCCCAGCAGGCGTCGACAAACTTATCGCGACCGATCTCCAGGCGGCTGATGCCCTCGCTCTTGAGCTTCTTGTCGACCTTGGTCTGCGTGGCGATACCGGCGTGATCGGTGCCCAGCACCCAGCGCGTGGACTTGCCGCGCATGCGGGCCATACGGATGATGGCGTCCTGGATGGAGTCGTCGGTGGCGTGGCCCATGTGGAGCTTGCCGGTCACGTTGGGAGGCGGAATGGTGACGGTGCAATCGCCCACGCCCTCGCGGCGCTTGTAGTAGCCGCCGTCGAGCCACTTCTGCAAGATCGCCGGCTCGTTGGTCGACGGATCGTAGTTCTTGGGCATTTCTTCCATATATCTCTCCCTGTCCCGCCGGCGTGTCCGCCTGCTTGGTTTTCGCTCGGTCAGGTCCTGGCTCGCACGAAGAGCACATTTAGTGCTCTTCGGCTCGTGCGGAATCTACGAAAACCAAGCAGGCGGACACGCCTTAGGTATCGATTACTTCAGTCTGAAGGTACTAACTTGACAATCTCACAGAATAGCACAGGCATACCTGCCGAATAGGGACAGGTTTATTCTGGTAGGTTTTATCAGGGGAAACGACAGTTGCCCATATAAAACCGACCAAAATAAACCTGTCCCTAAATAGCAGGTCCCGCGGTGGTTGCCGCGGGACCTAAACGGGCGCTATTTACCCATAGATGCGCTGGGGCTGTTCTTCGCCCTTTACGGAGGCTTCGGTCACGATGACCTTGGAAACGCCCTCCTCGCTGGGGAGGTCGAACATCGTCTGCTGAAGCACGTCCTCGCAGATGGAACGCAGGCCGCGGGCGCCGGTCTTGCGGGCGAGCGCCATGCGGGCGATCTCGTGCAGGGCCGCGTCCTCAAATTCAAGATCGACATCCTCAAGCTGGAACATCTTGCGGTACTGGCGCACCACGGCGTTCTTGGGCTCGGTCAGAATCGACACCAGGTCGTCCTCGTCGAGCGCCTGCGTCTGGGTGACAACGGGCGTACGTCCCACAAACTCCGGGATCATGCCAAAGGCGTTGAGGTCCTGCGGGAGCACCTGACGCAGCAGGTCGTTCTCGTCGACCGAGGTGGGGCCGGCGATCTCGGAGTTAAAGCCCACGCCCTTGTTGCCCACGCGATCGGCGATGATCTTATCCAGGCCCACAAAGGCACCGCCGCAGATGAACAGGATGTTGGTCGTGTCGATCTGCAGGAGCTCCTGCTGGGGATGCTTACGGCCGCCGGTGGGCGGAACGCTGGCCACCGTGCCCTCAAGAATCTTAAGCAGCGCCTGCTGAACGCCCTCGCCCGAGACGTCGCGAGTGATGGAGAGGTTCTCTGCCTTGCGGGCGATCTTATCAATCTCGTCAACGTAGATGATGCCCACCTGCGCGCGCTCGATATCGCCATCGGCAGCGTTGATGAGCTTGAGCAGGATGTTCTCCACGTCCTCGCCCACATAGCCAGCCTCGGTAAGCGCGGTAGCATCGGCGATGGCAAACGGCACCTCGAGGATGCGCGCGAGCGTCTGGGCGAGCAGGGTCTTGCCGGTACCGGTGGGACCGAGCAGCAGGATGTTGGACTTGGCGAGCTCTACCTCGTCCATATCGTCATCGAACTGCGAGCCCATGCCCGATGCCTCGTCAAAGGCAGACACCGCGGCGCCGCCCTCAATCACGCGGCGATAGTGGTTGTACACGGCAACCGACATGGCGCGCTTGGCGTCCTCTTGGCCCATGACATAGGCCGAAAGCTCGTCATAGATCTCGTGCGGCGTCGGCACGTGCGTGATGACCTGGCGGTCGTCCTCGAGCTCAAAGCCCTCGGCCTCGGGATCCATGGCGGGCTGCCCGGCAGCCTGGCCGTGATCATTGAGGAAGCCCGGCAGCTTGCCGTTGCGGGCAGCGTCCATAAAGTCCGAAGCCAGCGACTCCTCCAGAATCTCGGAGCAGGCGGCGACGCACTCGTCACAGATAAAGATGTTGGTCGGGCCCTTTACGAGGCGTCGGACCTGGCCCTGTTCTTTTCCGCAGAAGGAGCAGCGAATGGGGTTGCCGTTCTCGTCAAAGTTGTCCTGCATGTTACCGGCCATCCTAGGCGTCCTTCGCGGCCAAGTCGCGCGAGGTGACGATGCGGTCGATCAGGCCGTAGTCGAGGGCCTCGGCGGCGGTCAGGTAATTGTCACGCTCGGTATCTGCCTGGACCTTCTCGATGGGCTGGCCCGAGGCATCGGACAGGATCTGGTTGAGCTCGCGACGGGTCTTCTTGATCTCCTCGGCAACGATCTCGATCTCGGTCTGCTGACCCTGGGCACCGCCGCTGGGCTGGTGAATCATAACCTTGGAGTGCGGCAGGCAGAAGCGCTTGCCCTTGGCGCCAGCCGAAAGCAGCACGGCGGCCATGGACGCGGCCATACCCACGCAAATGGTGGAGACCTGCGGCTTGATAAAGTTCATGGTGTCAAGAATCGCCAGGCCGGAGTAAACCTCGCCGCCGGGCGAATTGATGTAGAGCGAGATATCCTTCTCGGCATCCTGGCTCTCAAGATGCAGTAGCTGGGCAACGACCAGGTTGGCGCTGACGGAGTTGATCTCCTCGCCCAAGAAGATGATGCGATCGTTGAGCAGGCGCGAATAGATATCGTAGCTGCGCTCGCCGCGCGGCGTCTGCTCGATAACGTATGGCACGAGGGCGGAATCGAACTTAGCGATCATACGCATCTCCATTTCTCTCTTGCGGACCAAATTGGTTCTAGATAAACGTACGGTGCCCGCATGCTATGCATTGGCTGGCACCGTACGAAGCAACCGGATAACCGGCTTATAACTTTACCCCATCACAGGCGCACGCATGCGCTCGCGGGCAAGGTGGCGAGAATTACTCGGCGTCCTTGGCGGTCTCGTCGACCTCGGTCACCTTGGCGTTCTCGACCAGGTGGTCGACGGCCTTGGAGCGACGGATGGACTCACGGACGGCAGGCATGCGGCCATCGGCGATGAACTCGGCCTTGGAAGCCTCGACGTCCTTGACGCCGGCCTTCTCGAACTCGGCGTTGATGTCGTCCTCGGTGACCTCAATCTTGAGCTCACGGGCGAGGGCGTCGAGCGCCAGGGACTCACGGGCAACGTCGTTGGCCTGCTTGTGCAGGTCGCCGATGAACTGCTCCATGGTCAGACCGGAAGCGGGCAGCCAGGTGTCCAGGGTCATGCCGCGGGCAGCGAGGTTGGACAGGAAGTTCTGGCCAAGCTCCTCAAAGACGGACTGCTCGTAGTCGGCATCCATCTCGTCGAGCTGCAGGCGCTCAGCGAGAGCGGAGACGCAACGGTTCTCCTTCTCGGCAGGGAGGCGGGAAGCCTTGTCCTGCTCGATCTCGATCTTGATGGCGTCGCGCATGGCGTCGATGCTGTCGAAGCCAAAGTCGGACTTAACGAGCTCGTCGGTGAGCTCGGGGGTGTTGCGGACCTTGATGCCCTTGACGGTGACCTCGACGGTGTGGGTCTCGGCCTCCTCGCCCTCCTCGACCTCGTCGGTCCAGGTGACGGTCTTGACGTCGTCAACGTTAGCGCCGATCAGGGCCTCGTTGAACTCCTTGGGGTTGCTGTCGCTACCGGCGATGAGCATGCGACCCTCGGCGGCAAAGTTGTCGGCGTTCTCGACGGCCTTGAGGTCGACGGTCACATAGTCGTCAGCCTCGACGGCGCGACCCTCGACGTCCTCGAAGGTGGCACGGTAGTTGAGGAGCATCTCGACCTGGTTGTTGATCTCGGACTCGGTGACCTCCGCAGGGGGCATCTCGATCTCGACGGCGTCGAAGGAAGAGAGCTCGGCAGCAGGACGCAGGGAGAACTCGACGGTGTAGGTGTAGTCCTCGTGATCCTTGGCGAGGTCGAGCTCCTTGTAGTCACCGTTCTTGGTGGGGACGATGTCCAGCTCGTTGAGGACGGCGGGCTCGTTGGCGGCGATCAGGTCGTTGGTGGCCTGAGCGAGGGTAGCCTCGGCGCCAAGAGCGGAATCGATGACCGGACGGGGAGCCTTGCCGGCACGGAAGCCCGGGAAGCGGTACTTCTTGGCGGTGTCCTTGTAGGCCTTCTTGATCGCGGCGTCGACGTCGGCGGCCGGGATGGTGACCGTAGCGGTGAGCTTGGCGTCCTTGACGTCAGAAGCGGTGATGTTCAACACGTTCCTCCTCATACTGCCCAGCTTATCTGAGGTGCTGGTACCTTTATGCAACAAAGTGTCGCGACGGCCAGGGCCGACGCAGGTGCGATGGTGCGGGCGAAAGGACTCGAACCTTCACGGGAATCCCACCAGAACCTAAATCTGGCGCGTCTACCAATTCCGCCACGCCCGCATGAGCGCACAGACTAGGAATGATAGCAGATACGAGCGGCAAGCGCACCCACACCTTTTACAGGCTCACGACCTCACCACGAGTGCAAAAGGCGGGGCGAGTTGTCCCGTCCCGCCAACTACGACTTGTTCGCCGACCCGCTACTCCCCCAGCAGAGCCTTCTCCGGTGTGATGGGCAGCGAGCGCACCTGGTGGCCGGTGGCGTGTGCGACGGCCGAGGCCACGGCGGCGAGCGGCGTGTTGATGACGACCTCGCCGATCGACTTGGCGCCAAACGGACCCGTCGGCTCGTAGCTCGGCTCAAAGGCCACGCGAATGCTGCCGATATCCAGGCGCGTGGGCAGCTTGTAGCTCATAAAGTTGCCGGTGCGCAGGCGGCCACGGTCGTCGTGCTCGACGATCTCGTAGAGCGCATGACCGATACCCTGGGCAATGCCGCCCTCGGCCTGGACACGCGCGGTCGCCTCGTTGATCACGGTGCCGCAGTCGACGGCCGCCGCATAGTCCACCACGGTCACCTTGCCGGTGGCCTTGTCGACCTCGACCTCGGCAATGCCGGCCATAAACGGCGGAGGCGAAACGGGCAGGCAGGCAGAAGCATGCGAGGTGAGCGCGTCGCCGCCCGCGATGTTCTTGACGCATAGGTTGGCAAATTCGCGCAGCGTGAGGTAGCGGTTCTGCTCACGAGCGGCACGCTCGTCGGACAGGCGCACGTACTGGCCGTCGAAGACCACGTCGGCGGCGTCAACGTCCCACATCTGAGCGGCCTTGGCGCAAATCTTCTCGCGCAGCTCGGTCGCGGCGTTCTTGGCGGCAAGGCCCGTCACGTAGGTACCGGAGCTCGCGTACGAGCCGGCGTCGAACGGCGACACGTCGGTGTCCACGCCGCGCACCACGATCAGCGAGCTCTCCACGCCCAGCTCCTCGGCGGCAATCTGCGCCAGGATCGTGTCGACGCCCATGCCGTTATCGGTGGCGCCGGTGCCGATGGTAATGAAGCCGTCCTCTTCCAGGCGCATGTCGATGCCGGCGATGTCCACGTTGGAAATGCCCGAGCCCTGCATGGTGAGCGCGCAGCCCAGGGCGCGCACGCGGTCGCCCAGATCGACGGCCAGCGGCTTGTCGCGCCAGCCGATCATGTCCATCGCGCGCAGCAGGCAGCGGTCGAGCGCGCAGGCGTTGAGCTTCTCGTTGTAGTACTGCGGCATGATCTCGCCCTCGCGCACGATGTTCTTAAGGCGCAGGTCGGCGGGGTCCATGTGCAGCATGTCGGCGAGCTCGTTGACGGCGCTCTCCACGGCAAACTGGCCCTGGGTGGCACCGTAGCCGCGATACGCGCCGCCGCGGTTGGTGTTGGTGTAGACGGCGTCCCAGCTAAAGCGGCTCGCCTTCACATGGTTGTAGATAGGCAGGCTCTTGTGGCCCGAGAGGCCGATCGTCGTGGTGGCGTGCTCGCCATACGCACCGGCGTTGGACAGCGTGTGCAGGTCGATGGCCGTGATGGTGCCGTCGTTCATGGCGCCCAACTTGACGGTCATCTGCATCTGGTGGCGCGAGTTGCCCGCGGTGATTGTCTCCTCACGGGTGTAGCAGCAGTAGCTCGGACGGCCGGTCTGCTGGGTAACGAATGCCACGAAGATCTCGCAGCAGCCCGTCTGCTTGGAGCCAAAGCCGCCGCCGATGCGCGGCTTAATGACCTGCACCTGCGACTGCGGAATATCGAGCGACTGAGCGACCATGCGGCGCACGTGGAAGGGCACCTGCGTAGAGGTGGTCACCGAGATGCGCCCAAACGCGTCGGTCGTCGCGAAGGCGCGGAAGGTCTCCATGGGCGCGGTCTGCGTGGCCTGGCTGGTGTAGGTGCGCTCAAAGACGATATCGCTCTGGGCGAAGGCCTCATCCAAGTCACCAAAGTCGCTCGTGCCGCTGCATACCAAGTTGCGCAGGACGTCGCCGCCCTGCGGGAACATAAAGGTCACGTCGCCCTCGGGGTGGACCACGATGTCGTTATCGAGCGCCTGGGTAAAGTCGAGCAGGGGCTCGAGCACCTCGTAGTCGACCTTGATGAGCTTGAGCGCCTTGTCTGCGGCCTCCTCGGTCTCGGCGGCGACGATCGCCACCTCTTCGTTTTGGTAACGGACGAGGTTCTCGAGGATCAAGCGGTCGTAGGGACTCGGCTGCGGATAGCTCTGACCGGCGATGGTAAAGCGGCGCTTGGGCACGTCCTCATAGGTGTAGACGCCCACGACGCCCGGCACCTTCAGGGCGCGAGACGTGTCGATGGAGCAGATCTTGGCGCGGGCATAGGGGCTGCGCTTGAGTTTGACGATCAGGGCGCCGGCGGGCACCATATCGCCCGTGTAGACGGGACGGCCCTCGAGCAGCGCCTTCGAGTCCTTCTTAGGCTGCTTATGGGTAATCTGCTTGTACGAAACACCGTCGCAGCTGGTGTCGTTGACCGGCAGCTCGGGCATCTCAAAGCCCACCTGCACGCCGGACTCGTTGAGGAAGCGGACAATGGCGCGCAGCTGGCTCTCGTAGCCGCTGCAGCGGCACAGGTTGCCGGCGAGCTGGCGCGACAGTTCCTCGCGCGTGGCGACGAGGCTCGGGTCCTCCTTGGCGGCGCGGGCAAGCGCCAGCACGTTCATGATAAGGCCGGGGGCGCAAAAACCGCACTGCTCGGCGCCTTCGGCAGCCATCGCGCGGGCGAGCGCCTCGGACTCAGCCTTGAGACCCTCGAGCGTGGTGATGGTATGGCCCTCGACGCGCGCGGCGGGAACCGAGCAGCTCAGCACCGGGTCGCCGTCGAGCCACACCGTGCACAGACCGCAGTTGGTGGTTTCGCAGGCGCAGCGCACCGACGCGCAACCCTGCTCACGCAAAAGCGAAAAGAGCATGGTGTCAGGGGCAATCTGAACCTTGACCTTGCGGCCGTTGAGCGTAAAGGAAAGATCGATGAGTTTGGCAGCCATTAGCGCACCTCGCTAGAATCGACGCCGGGCACGCGGCGGCAGGAATACTCGTCCGTGGCGAACTTGGGGATCTGCGCGGTCTCGAGCTCGCGGGCAAGCGCGGCCGAAAGCTCGATGCCAGCGGCGCGGCGAACGGCCTGCACGGCAAGCGGGGCCGAGACGCGGCGGCGGTAGTCGGCCGAGCCCCACAGGTTGGTGCCATAGCTCAACGCGCGTACGGACACGGCCAGGGCGCGCAGCTCGTCCTCGGAAGGCTGCTCGCTGGTGAGGCCACATGCCTCGCCCTGCAGCAAGGTCGCGCGCAGCGGGCGGGCGCCCACGGTGACGTGCCAGGTGTTGTCCCACCAGGCGACGGTGACGTTGAGCGAGGGGAAGTCGGTCGCAGCCTTGCGCACGGCCTCGTAGCTCGCGCGGTAATCGTGCTTGACGACCACGACGTGCTCGATCACGTCGCGCACATAGCCCATGTCCACGAACTCGGCGAGCGGCACACGGCCGGCACCCGTCAGCTCAACGTAAGAGTCGAGCGCGAGGAAGGCGGAGAGAACGTCCGAGAAGCCAAAGCGGCCATAGATGCTGCCGCCCACCGTGGCGGTATTGCGCAGCTGCACGCCCACGATATCGTGAACGGCGAACTCGAAGACATTGTTGACAAGCGCGTTGAGCTCGGCATGGCGCTCGAGCTGGCGCAGGGTGCACATGGCACCGATGCGAAACTCGGTCTCGGTCTCCTCGATCTGATCGAGTCCGCAGGCCGAAAGGTCAATCGCCGTCGCCACGCGACGCGAACCCAGGCGCATCCAGATGCCGCCGCCCACAATCTTGTTGTTGCGGTTCTTCTGCAAGAGCTCATAGGCTTCGGCCGCGTTTCCAACACGGACGTAGGTACCGAACTTGAGCACGTTCTCCCCCATCTCTTCACTTGTCCAGTACTTTTAAGTGTACCAAACGAGGGGCCGCACACCGATTTAGGACAAAATCCACCCACCCATCCATAACTTGCGGTGATATACGGACTGATTAGCCGTTCTGGAACGCAAAACAATCCGTATTCCACCGCAAGTTATGAGGAGTCCTCCGGGATAGAAAAGGCTCCCAGCCAAGATGACTGGGAGCCTTCTGCGATGCTATGTCGAGCGAAAATTTAGCAGACGCCCTGGGCGAGCATGGCGTCGGCAACCTTCAGGAAGCCGGCGATGTTGGCGCCCATGACGAAGTTGCCCTCCTCGCCGTACTCCTTGGCGGTGTCGTCCACGTTGTGGAACATGCCGCGCATGAGCTGCTCGAGCTTGCCGTCGACCTCCTCGAAGGTCCAGGACAGGTGCTCGGCGTTCTGGCTCATCTCCAGGCCGGACACGAGCACGCCGCCGGCGTTGGCAGCCTTGCCGGGCATAAAGGCGACACCGTTCTCCTGGAAGTGGGTCGTGGCCTCGATGGTCGTGGGCATGTTCGCGCCCTCGCCGACCACCTTGCAGCCGTTGGCGACGAGTGCCTGGGCATCCTCGAGCAGCAGCGTGTTCTCGCGAGCGCAGGGCAGCGCGATGTCGCAGGGAAGCTGCCACACGCCGCGGCCGTCGCCCTCGTGCCACGTGGCATTAGGCTTCTCGTCGACGTACATAGCGAGCGTGACGCCCTTGTCGTGGCCGGAGCGCTTCTTGTTGTAGACATGCTCGAGCACGGTGTAGTCGATGCCGTCGGGATCCTCGACCCAGCCGTGAGTATCGGAGCAGGCGAGCACCTTGCCGCCGAGCTGGGAGACCTTCTGGACGGCGTAGATGGCGACGTTGCCGGAGCCGTGAACGACGACGTTCTTGCCCTCGAAGGAGTCGCCGCGGCTCTTGAGGTACTCGTCCACAAAGTAGACCAGGCCGTAGCCGGTGGCCTCGGTACGGGCGAGCGAGCCGCCAAAGGAGAGGCCCTTGCCGGTGAGGACGCCGGTCCACTCGTTGGTCAGGCGCTTGTACTGACCGAACATGTAGGCAACCTCGCGGCCACCAACGCCCAGGTCGCCAGCGGGAACGTCGGTGTTGGGGCCAATGTGGCGATAGAGTTCGGTCATGAAGGACTGGCAGAAGTGCATGATCTCATTGTTGGACTTGCCCTTGGGGTCAAAGTCGGAGCCGCCCTTGCCGCCGCCCATGGGAAGGGTGGTCAGGCTGTTCTTGAGGATCTGCTCCAGACCCAGGAACTTGAGCATACCCAGGGTGACCGTCGGGTTAAAGCGCAGACCGCCCTTGTAGGGTCCAATGGCAGAGTTGAACTCGACACGATAGCCGCGGTTGACCTGGACCTTGCCCTGGTCATCGACCCAGGGGACACGGAACATAACGATGCGCTCGGGCTCGACGAGGCGCTCCAGCAGGGCGGCCTCCTCGTACTCGGGGTGGGCGTCGAGCGCCGGCTGGATGGTGCCGAGGATCTCGGTCGCGGCCTGGATGAACTCAGGCTGCTCGGGATAGCGGGCCTTGAGCTCGTCGAGAACTTTCTGCGTGTAGCTCATGCTTCCTCCAATTGATGGAAAAGAAAGGTGTCGTTCGCGGCGCCCCATGCGCCGTGAGCTTTATCGAGTATGGATAATATCGCACTGTTGCTACAAAGTTACGAATAAGGCAACGAGCGGATGTTTCATTTTGATTACGATGCAGGTAGATAGCTTTTTGACCGCCTGACGAGCAAATCGCGTGTTTCGAAGCTGTTTCCCGCACGCTTCGAAACCACCACAAAGGGGACAGGCACCTTTGTGGTGGTGTTGACGGCTAGAGGACGAGCTGATGGTAGTCGGCTGGGGTTATGCGGCCCTCGGTGGCGGCGCGGAAGGCGGCGAGCGCATCGCCCGAGAACGGCATGACCCAGCACAGCCCGCAGCCGGCGGTAATGGAGCCCGGCAGCGGCATGATGCGCCCGGGCACACCGGCGGCAAGGCAAAGCTGCTCGCATTCCATCACATCGAAGGTGCTGTCGAACGACACGATGATCTTGCGTTCGTGGTCGAGGGCATCACCGGACGGGCCTTCGCGGTGTGCCTCACGATACGCCGCGGCAGCCGCTTCCTCTTCCGCGGTATGTCCACAGCCACCACATCCGCAGGTACAGGGTTCGGACCCATCGCAAGTGCAGGGCTCTCCCGTGTCGGGACAAATATCGTGAGACATGGCAACTCCAATCGTCTAGGCGAGTAACTCGGCCGCCGCAAACTCTTCGGGCGTATTGACGTTCTCGAAGCAGAGCGTCGAGCCCGCGGACTTAACGATCTGCGGCTCATCCATATAACCGGCCTGAACGCGATTGATCAGGCAGCGAATGCGCTGGCGGTCGCAGGCAAGCAGCTCGTGGGCAATCGGCGCACACGCGTCGCAGCGCCAGACGGCGCAAAGCGGCTCAATCCCCCGCTCCTCGCGCGGCACGCACACATCGAGCGCCTCGGCCTCAACACGATCGGCAAGCGCGCCGATCAGTTCCGGCGAGACAAACGGCATGTCGCAGGCGACGATCGCCACGAGCGGCAATCGGGCCGCGGCCAACGAGCTCGCGATGCCGCGCATGGCACCGGCGGGACCGTCGACGTCCATCACCACGCGGGGGCGCAGGCCATCAAACATAAGCTCCTCAAGATAGGCAAGCTCGCTGGGACGCGAAGTCGTCACAACCAACTCGCCGGCAATTGGCGCCAGCCGACCCAGCACGCGCTCGATGAGCGGCTCGCCGCAAAACGCCATGCGAGCCTTATCGCAGCCCATGCGCGACGACAACCCGCCCGCTTGAACGACACAAGAAAGATCGGCCCGTCTTACGGTAGTCATACGGCAAAACACCTCCATCGGCATGCTCGAAACCCGGTGCACGAAGCTAAATACAGCCGCCGAAATAACGGCGCTTCGAAAAGCTCGTGCAAAAACAAAACAGCGCCTTTGCGGCACGCAGCAAGACCGCGAGCACAAAAGCGCTGGTAGCGTATGGCGGGAACGTATGTGAATCGAACACATCCAAGACGTTTTGCACGCCTCGCAACGGTTTTGAGGACCGCGGAGCCCACCGGAGCCCATCCGTTCCCAAGTGCGGGCGTATTTTACCAAACCGAACAGGCCCCATCCCATAAAGACGAGCAAGAAGTTGCGGTGGAATAGTTCCTGTTTTTGCTGCCAAAGCCCCCAACTAGGAACTATTTCACCGCAACTGAGGAGACGGGGGCGGGTGACCGGCCTAGCGTAGGGACCTCAGGCCGCCGGCTTCCTTATCGAGCACCGTAAAGCGCACGGCATCCAGGTGTTCCAAGATGCTGATGGCACGCTTGCGCGACACGCCCAGGGCCTCGCGCAGCACGCTCGTGGTGGCAGCGCCACCGGCGTCGGCAATGGCGGAAGCGACGAGCTCACGCGCGCGGGCCTCAGCGGCAGCAGACAGGGCAACGTCGCGCTCAACCTTCACGATGGAGCGGTTGAGTGAAAGCTCACGCAGGGCGCGCGTCATGGTGTCGCGATCGAGCTGCAACTGCTCGCCCACCTCGGGCAACGTCGGTGCGTCGAGGCCAGCTTCGTCCAGCATGGAAACGATGCGCTCGCAAGCCTCGTGCACCACGCGCGCCGCAGCGGCGGCCGAATGCGGGTCGAACACCTCGGCACCCTCGGCGGCGCACGCGCCACGCGAGCAGCCCTCGGCAATCAGAGCCGCGGCAACGCATTCATCAGCGGAAGGCCACGCAGCATGGGCAACGGCGCCGGGCGTAAAGCCCGTCTCCTTGGGAGCCGCGGCATGCATGGCCGACAAGGTCGCTGCCAGTGCATCCATCGCGGCGTCGAGCACCACGGCGTCCGCCAAGTAGTCCGAATCACCCGCGGCAAGTTTGCGAACGGAGCCCTGCGCCACCAACCCGCGCAGTGCGGCATCGACCTCGCCGACAGCAAGATCCAAAGCCTCGGCAACATCAACAGCCGTAACCGGCAGCGTCTGCAGCGCCAGCCAAGCGCCCACACCGCCCGCAATATCGCCGGGCTCGAGCGCCGCATACAGCGTACGCTCCCCTTCGGCAAGCTCGCGCGAGCGACGGCAGCGCGAAAGCAGCACGCGCCCGCCGCCAATAAGCATCACGGGCGAATAGGACAGCACCACGGCATGGTCCCCGGCACGTAGCGGCAGCGAGTTTTCCAAGCGTACCTGAACAATACGGGTCTCGCCCACCGCCATGGGGGCCTCGCCCTCCATGAACATGATGCGACCGACAACCTCGGCCGTACCCGCCATCACATGCACGCGCGCGCCCGACTCGAGCACGCGCGGCTTGGCACCCTCGCGGCCCAGGTAAGTGAACACCATCATAAAGCGCATCGTCTGGCCAAAGCGACCCTGCACGCCGAGCATCTCTCCGCGATCGAGCGCGGCGACGGCATCGCCCACCAAGTTGAGCGCCACACGCTGACCGGGCAATGCCCGCGGCGTATCGCCATGCACCTGAATCCCGCGCACGCGACAGACCGTACGCGACGGCAGCGCGACGAGCTCATCGCCCACCGCAACCGGCGCATCGTGCAACGTTCCCGTCACCACGGTACCGGCGCCCTTGATCGTAAAGCAGCGGTCGATGGGCAGACGCGGTGCGGCATCGGTGGGCTCGGCACGGGCACGGCAGGCACCCCAGCAAGCGGCAACCTGCTCGTCGAGCGCAGCCAGCAGGTCATCGATTCCCGCACCGGTCTTGGACGACACGGGCACGATCGGCACGCCCGAAAACACGGTGTCCGACAAAAAATCATCGACATCGAGCTCGGCAAGCTCAGTCATCTCGGCGTCGGCCAGGTCGCACATCGTCAGCGCGACCACCATGTGTGTGACGCCCAGCAGCTCCAGCACATGCACGTGCTCGCGGGTCTGCGGCATCACGCCCTCGACGGCCGAAACCACCAGCACGGCCACGTCGATACCCGTGGCGCCCTGCACCATGGCACGCAAGTAATGCGCATGGCCCGGCACATCGACCAGGCCAACGATCTTGCCACTCGGCAGCGCCAGCTCACCAAAGCCAAGCTCAACGGTCATGCCGCGACGACGTTCAACTTCCAGGCGGTCGGGGTTTTTACCCGTCAGCGCCTCGATGAGCGCCGACTTACCGTGATCAACATGTCCCGCCGTACCTACGATAACGGGACACTCCACCAGTGCTTGAACCTCACTCATCGAGCAATCGCCTTCTCAACGCACGCGACGAGCGTCGATGCCGCCGTCTCGATATCGCGGTCGCCCACGAGCGTGCGCACATCAAACAGAATGCGGTCGTGCGAGGCGCGCGTGACGACCGGCGTATCGAAGTCTTGAACGAGCGAGCGTTTGAGTGCGTCGACGGACAGGCGCTCGTCAACAAGACGCACGGCAACGCACATTGTGGGCAACTCCACGGTAGGCAGCGAGCCGCCACCGGGGGCCGACGATTCCTCGACGATTTCCACCTGCACGGCACACGGGCAGCCAGCCTTATCGAGCCCGGCGACCATACGATCGCGCAGCTTGCGGGCACGTCGTTCCAAATGGGCCTGCGGCAGCGTGAGCATGCTGAGCACCGGAATATCGCGATGGGCCACGTCGGCGCCGTCCATGTAGATGCGCAGTGTGGCCTCGAGCGCCGTGAGCGCCAACTTGCCCGGACGCAGAGCGCGCATGAGCGGATGTGCGCCGCAGGCCTGGACCAGATCGCGACGGCCCATGATAATGCCCGCCTGTGCGGCACCGAGCAGCTTATCGCCCGAGCACGACACCACATCGAGCCCCGCCGAAACCGAAGCCGGCGTGGGTTCCTCGCCGCCGCGCACCAAGATGTCATCGGGCAGCAGCGCGCCCGAACCCTGGTCCTCGTAGAACAGCAGGCCATGCTTGTGAGCAAGCGCCGCAAGCTCCCGAGAACCCACCTCCTCGTGGAAACCCTCGATGCGATAGTTAGAAGGATGGACCTTAAGGATCATCGCCGTATCGGGCGTGATGGCACGCTCGTAGTCGACCAGATGCGTGCGGTTGGTGGCCCCGACCTCGACGAGCTTGGCACCCGAGGCCTCCATGACGTCGGGGATACGGAAGCTGCCGCCGATCTCAACAAGCTCGCCACGGCTGACTATGACCTCTTTGCCCGCGGCATGGGTTGCCAGCACCAGCAGCACCGCAGCGGCGTTGTTGTTGACCACGAGCGCGTCCTCGGCACCGGTGAGCGAGCGGATCAGTTGCGCGGCGTGCTCCTTGCGCGACCCGCGCGAACAGGTGTCGACGCTGTACTCGAGCGTGCTATACCCGCGCGCAACCTCGGCCACGGCCTTTGCCGCCGACTCCGCAAGTGGGGCACGGCCCAGATTGGTATGGATGACCACACCCGTGGCGTTGACGGCGGGACGCAGGCTCGGCAGCGCGGAGCGATGCGCACGCCACTCGATGGCCGAGGCCAGTTCGCGCTTGGAACGCGGGGCGGCACCGGCGCGAATCGCGGCGCGCTCCTCGTCGAGCTCGGCCGTCACGGCAGCATGGACCACCGCGTCGCAGGTCTCCCCCGCCGCCTTCACCACCGGCCACTCGGCAAGCAGCTCGTTGACGGAAGAAATGGCGCGCAGGCGGGCGCGCACCTCATCGGACATGTTCTGGCTATCGCTCATGTGCGGCCTTTCAAAAGAAACGTGGATCAGTCAAATACATCAGCTGAGTCAATTACTCGTCATTATCCTCGCGCGCCGCGATCTTTTCCACGCGAACGGCGTTTTCCTGGGTGAGCGCAGCACCCGTCAACGGGTCCCAACGTAACGGCGTATGGTCGAGCGGGCCCACGCCCAAGGCTTGAGCGCCACCGGCATCGGCACCAAACGAACGCCCACCGGGGGCGGCCGAGGTGAAGATGCACGCCGGATGCAGATACGGCGTCGTCTCCACGCGCACGCGGTCGCGGCCCATATCGCTCACGAGTTCGACGATCTCGCCGTCGGCGATGCCCATGTGCGCGGCAGCATCGGCATTCATCTGCACGGCATCCAGGTCCGACCCAGCCTCGGCGGCACCTTGGGCTGCAAGCCTTCGCGAGGTATGCGACTCAAAGGGACGGTTGCCGCTAATGAGGCGAAACATCCCCGGGCCCGGCTCCACCATGGGGGCGATCCAGTTGGGTACACGACCCAGGCCAGCTCGTTCCCATACGTCGCTTGCCAGCGCAATTTTGCCGCCATCCAAGGGAATCGCCGGCTCGCCCGTACGCGACGGCAACGCAACACCCGTGTCGGCCCAGCCGCGCTCCTTGAGCTCGTCCAGATCGATCCCAAAAGGCGCCACCTGGGCAGCCGCCAGGTCGTCAGACGTAAACCGGAAGTACTCGCCAGCCCCACACGCCTGCGCCAGACCGGCAAAAATCTCCCGACCGGGACGTGTGTCGTCATGCTGCACAGGCAGCACGGCGTTGCGGTAGAACACCCGCGAATCGTTGGCACCCACGACTGTGCCCACACCGCGGTCGGCCTCCAGATACGTCACATCGGGCAGCACGAAGTCAGAAGCGCGCGCTGTCTCGGACCAGCGGATATCAATCGTCACGAGCAAGTCGAGCTGCTGCAAAATACCCAACCACGCTCCGGCGTTGCCATAGCCTGCCCCGGGATTGCTAGCATAGACGATGAGCCCACGCAAATCGCCGGCCAGTATCGACTGACCGATGGTCGTGCACAGGCCGCGCACCGGATCGACCAGTGGATAGCGCTCGGACCCCAGCTTGGGCCCGCGAGGCACCGGCGGCATCGCAAAGCGTGCGGGATCGAGGTCGCCCAACACAAGCGGTGTGGACGGGTTGAGGGCACCGCCCGCGTGTCCGATGCAGCCCAGCAGCACATCGACCAAGCAGATAGCGCGCGCGGTCTGAGTGCTATTGGCATACGCGATACCGATGCCGCCATGAAAGCCCGCATCCACCACAGCGGCAGGCGCGGCGGCAGCGAGATCGCGCGCCGTGGCGACAATCTCTGCGGCCGGCACGTCGCACATCGACTCGGCCCACTCGGGCGTCCAAGCACGGGCCGCCTGCGCCAGCTCATCAAAGCCTGTGGTATAGCGGGCAACAAACTCGTGATCGTACAGGCCCTCGGCAATCAAGACATGGGCAATGCCCAGCAGCAAGGCCAGGTCGCAGCCCGGGCGCACGCGCAGCCAGCGGTCGGCAAGCGCAGCCGAGCCGCTGCGCCGGGGGTCGACAACGATGATCTTCGCCCCGCGCCGGCGTGCATCGTTGAGCGCATCAACGGACCCCATCGTCGACGAATCGACAATGGAACGCCCCAGATACATGATGCAATCGGTATGTGCCAGGTCGGAGGCGGGGCTGTAGCCTAGGCTGTGCTCCCAACCGGTAAGTCGGCTTACCTCGCAGGCACCGTCGGCACCATACACGTTGGGCGAGCCCAGCGCATGCATAAGGCGATATGCCCAGTAGCGGTCGAACGAGGGCACGCCGAGCGTCATGCCCAGCGCACGGGGGCCACGTTCGTCAACAATCCCCAAAAGACGCTCGGCAATCTGGGCAAACGCTTCGTCCCACGAAATCGCATCGAACCCCGAGCCATCAGCTCGTCGGCGCATGGGGTGCACGATGCGGTCGCGCTCGTCAAACGGCATTGTCAGGCGATGCCGTCCGCGGGCGCACAGGGCACGCGCAGCGCACGGGTGCCCCGGCACCGGCAACTCGGCCACCACGCAGCCGTCCTCAACGCGTGCCGCAAAGGCGCAATCGGCATAGCATCCCCCGCATGTGGTCACCACGGCGCGACCGTCACGCTCCACAGCAGATGCCATCTCGATTACCCCTTTCACCAGCCAAACACAACAGGTCAACAGCCCAGCAACGAGCCCAGACCAAAAAAGCCTCCCGCACGGCAACGCCCCGCGGGAGGCCCGACGTCAAACAGACGGTACCTTACGCCTCGGACTTCTTGGCGTAGATAAACCAGTAGCCGAGCGCGACCAGAACCGCGCCGCCCACGATGTTGCCCAGCGTGGCGGCGGACAGGTTAAACGCAATGCCCGCAGCGTTGAGCGCATCGGCGCCGGCGACGTCAGCACCATAGCCGCACGCGTGCATCACGGCACCCATGGGCAAAAAGTACATGTTGGCAACGCAGTGCTCAAAACCGCAGGCCACAAAGGCGGCGATGGGCAGCAGAATGCCCACGACCTTATCGACCACGGTCTTGCCGGCGGTACCGATCCACACGGCCAGGCACACAAAGATATTGCACAGGATACCGCGGAAGAAGATCGTCACCCAGTCGATCGTCACCTTGCCGGCGGCGACGCTCACCATGGAGTTGGCGACCGCCTCGCCATTGAGCTTGTAAATGCCGGCCATGTACACAAAAAAGACGATGAACAGAGCGCCGACAAAATTGCCGACCCACACGATGACCCAGGCCTTGAGCATCTGAGCCAAGGTGATCTTTTTGCTCTTGAGCGCGCAGACCATAAGCGAATTACCGGTAAACAGCTCGGCGCCGCACACCAGCACCAGCACCAGGCCCAGGCAAAAGCACAGGCCGCCCACGACGCGCTGAGCGCCCCAGCCGAGCGTGCTGTCGCTCAAAAACACCGTAAAGAACAGGCCGCCGAAGGCGATAAAAGCGCCGGCGAACATTGCCAACAGAAAGGCCTTAGCGACCGGCAGGTTAGCCTTGGTCACGCCGGCGGTCTCGGTCTTGGCCTCGATCGCGGCGGGCGCCAGGCAATCGGGAGCGGGGTACTCCACCTTGGAATCTGCCATGTCAATCACTTCTTTCCTAATCAGCAGGGACAAGCGCTCCTATTGCTCTTGCCCCAAGCGGACAAAGTGGGAAAAGTCGTTGGCGGCCACGGCGTCGTACACGGCGTCGACGGCGTCAAAGACTTCCGGGGACATGGGGTTGTAGAACTCCGTGTCGCCCGGCTGAATCCCGACGAAGACGATATCATCGCACGATTGCTCAATCTCTTCGATCAGAATCGACAAGGGAAGCGAATGCGTGGTGAACATCGACTTGCGGGCCACATCGCGTTTGTCGAGCAAACGGATGGACCCGACGGGCAGCGCCATGTCGGCGGCATCGACCAAGACCAGGCGCGGCGGACGCTCGCGCTTGACCTCGATGATGTCGTCTTCGGGCGTTTGGCCGCCGTCGATGGTGTACCAACCGGCAATGGGCGCGTCCTCCATCTTTTTGGAGAGCACGGGGCCGGCGGCATCGTCGGCACGCAGCACACTTCCCGCCGTGAGCACGATACCCGCAAACGGGGCGCCGTTCACACGTCCATCCACAACGCGACCCATTACTGCAACCTCCCCGTCAGATACACGCCCGAAACATCGCGCACGCGCTCAACCAGATCGCGGAACTTCATTAAGAACGCGACCTGCTGGGCATGAAGGCCAAAGTCGTCGTCGAACACCGAGATGCCGGCTTTGGCCGACCCGCGAAAACCGCGCTCATCGAGCAGCGCATCGCAGGCCTCGAGCAGCGACGGCACCGCCGCCTTGTCGAGCTGGCACTCGCCAAAGGAGCGGATGGCCTCAAACTTGGTTTTGGCCTCCCCCTCCGGCAGCGCGTCGACGAGCGAATAGAAGACGTTTACCGGCACCGACAGGCGCGGCTCAAAGCAGTCGAGCACGCCGGTGTGGTGGCCCACGGCGAGCGTGTAGTACAGCACGTCGCAGGCCTCCTGGGGAACGTCTTCCTCGGTCTCCACAAACTTACGCGTGAGCTCGTAAAAGACCACCTGGTCGGGCGCATGGCCCAGGCAGGGGTCGGCGACGCCCTCGGCAGCCTCGTCGCTTGCGCGCGAGGCATCGCCAAAAGAGCCGCCGAGCATACCGGGGCCCGCAAAGTAACCAGAGCGGTCCGTAAGCTCCATCTAGCGACCTCCGGCCAGCACCAGATCCTGCAGCGCCGAGTACACCTCGACGCGGCGAGGATCGTCCTGCTTGTCGATAAGCAGCGCCATGGCACCGCGGATATCGCCCTTGGGTGCACCCTCGAGCGTATCCATAAACTCGTTCGCCAGGTCGCGGCCGTAACGGTAGCCGCTCATGGCGCGAGCCTCGCGCTCAATGGCAACACGCAACTTGTACGGCACGCCGGGGTGCAGGATATCGGCCTGCTCGCCGGCGGCCTCCACCGTGGTCTCGGCATGGAGCTTTTGGTCCAGCAGACCGAGCGCCATGGCAAAGCCGTAGATGGTCTGCGCGGGGCTGGGCGGGCAGCCGGGGATGTAGACATCGACCGGCAGAATCTTGTCCGTGCCGCCCCAGACGCAGTAGTTGTCGTAGAAGATGCCACCGGTGCAGCCGCACGCGCCATAGGACACCACGATCTTGGGATCGGGTGCGGCCTCAAAGGCGCGCAGGGCCGGCATGCGCATGGCACGCGTCACGGCACCGGTGTACAGCAGCACATCGGCATGACGGGGCGAGGGCACGACCTTGATGCCAAAGCGCTCGACGTCGAAGACGGGCGTGATGGAACCGAAGATCTCGATCTCGCAGCCGTTGCAGCCGCCGCAGTCAACACGGTAGACGTACACCGAGCGCTTGATCTTCTTAAGAAGGGTCGCCTTGGCCTTCTCGATGCTCTCGTCGAGCTCGATCTTGGTCGGGCGGTACTGGAGCCGCTCGGGCAAAAGCGTGGGTTCGGCCATGGTTACTCCTCCTTCGTTTCAAAATCCATGATGATACCCTCGACCGGCGCAGGACCGGCGGGAATCTCGGGCGCATCGGGGTTGAGCTCGCGGTCGATATACTCCGGGTTCACGCCGTGGCCGCCCAGATACTCCATGCCGGGGCCCTGGGGCTCACCGGACGCAAGCGTCTCGTTGGCAGCCATGCCACGCGCGTTGCCGGTCTTTACGGCCGAGGCGGCGCGCAGGGCGTCGAGCTCGCGCTTGCACTCCTGGCACATACCGACAGTACGGGCAGCCTGGATGGCCTCCATGCCGCCGGCCTTTTGCAGCAGGCGCTTGGCGTAGTCGATCTCCTTGTGCGGAGCAAACGGCTTGCCGCAACGCGAGCAGTGCTCGAGCGTATAGACGCTCTTGCTGGTGAGGTCGTCCTTGCTCATAACAGCCAGCTCAAACTCCTCGGTGAGCTTGACGGCCTCCATGGGGCAGGCTTCCTCGCAGCGGCCGCAAAAGATGCAGCGACCGTAGTCGATCGACCAGGTGATGGTATCGGCCGCAAGGTCGGTGTCCATGCGAATGGCATCGGCCGGGCACGCCACGCCGCAGGCACCGCAGGCGATGCAGAGCTCCGCGTTGTGCTCGGGCTTGCCGCGCATGTCCTTGTTGGTGGGGAACGGCGCAAACGGGTACTTGACCGTCGCGTCGCCGGCCTTGGCGTTAACCTTCCAAAGCTTCAGCATATTAGAGCGCCTCCTCATCGAGCGGAGCGGCCATGGTGCCCTCGCCCGCAAGCGGCGACTTGTCGCGCCAGACGTTCTCGAACTGCTCCTTGTCGAGCACATGGTCGCGCTTGGCGGCGACGTCGGTCACCGTCACGCGGTCGGTGCAGGAGTAGCACGGGTCGAGCGAGCCGACGATCAGCGCCGCATCGCCCACGGTGTTGCCGCGGAACATGTAGCGCAGGACCGGCCAGTTGCTGTACGTGGCGGCCTTGGCGCGCCAGCGGTAACACTTCTGGTTGTTGCCGAGCATGGCCCAGTGCACGTCCTCGCCGCGCGGCGCCTCGGTGGCGCCGATGGCGTACTTGTGCGGGGTGTACTCCCAATCCGTGGTGAGGATGGGGCCCGACGGGCAGTTCTCGAGCATGGTCTCGATCATGTCGATCGAATCGTAGACCTCCTGGATGCGAACGGCGGTACGGCCGAAGGCATCGCAGGTGTCGGCCGTGGCGGCGTGCATCTTTTGGACGTCCGAATCGGCGTAGCCGTCGAAGGGATGGTCAAAACGCACGTCGCGGGCATAGCCCGAGCCACGCATGAGCGGGCCGACCGGCGAGAAGTCGCGTGCGATCTTGCGGTCCAAGATGCCAATGCCACTCGTACGCTCAATAAAGTTGGGCGTGGAGAGCAAGACGTCGACGAGCTCCTGAACCTCGGAGCGCAGCTGGTGGATGGTCGTGAGCGTGGAAAGCTTCTGCTCGGCCAGGATGTCGCGACGCACGCCGCCGATCACGTTGAGACCGTAGGTCTTACGGTGACCGGAGAGCTTCTCGGCCAGGTCCATGGACTTCTCGCGGACGCGGAAGAACTGCTGGAAGCCGGAGTCGAAGCCCGTGTAGTGCGATGCGAGACCAATGTTGAGCAGATGCGAGTGCAGGCGCTCGACCTCGAGCATGATAGCGCGGATGTACTGGGCGCGTGGCGGGACATGGATGCCCTGGGCGCGCTCGACGGCCTCGGCATAGGCCACCGAGTGGGCGCAGCCGCAGATGCCGCAGATGCGGTCGGCGAGGAACGTCACGGCGTCATAGTTCAGGCGCGTCTCGGCGACCTTCTCCATGCCGCGGTGCACGTAGAACAGACGGTAGTCGGCGTCCACGATCGTCTCGCCCTCAACGAACAGGCGGAAGTGGCCGGGCTCGTCAGAGGTAATGTGCAACGGGCCCATGGGGACGAGTGTGGTCTCCTTGCCCTTGGTATCGGCCAAGAACTCGTAGTTTTCCATGTCACTCGCGGGAGCGGGACGGAAGCGGTAGTCCATGGAGTCCTTGCGCAGCGGGTACAGGCCGCTGGGCCAGTCATCAGGCAGCACCAGGCGACGACGATCGGGCAGACCCTCGGGGATCAGGCCGAACATGTCGCGAAGCTCGCGCTCGCCCCACACGCAGGCGGGGACGAACGGCGTCACGGACGGGAACGTCATCTTGGCGGGATCGACCTCGGTGCGCACGGTCACCCAGCCGGGGTCCTCCCCCTCCATGGAGATGACGTAGTACACGGCGTAGCGACCGCACAGGCTGCGCTCGTCGTTGCCGATGATCACGGGAATCCAGCCGTAACGCTCGTAATACAGGTAGTGGACGGCCTCGGGCAGCTTGTCCTGCTTGACGGTGATCGTCATCTGGTCCTCGCACTGCCATTCGACCTTCTCGATAGCGCCCGGCACTGCAGCGCGCAGGGCCTCGACGTGGCTTTCGCAGCGACGAGCGTAGTCCTTCTTTTCAGGTTCTGCCATGGTGCTAATTCACCTCACTTGTCTTGGTCTGGGAACTGAACACCATGCGGTAGAGAGGGGCCTCGTGGAGCTCTTCGACGCTCTGGTTCAAAACGACGGACGTTGCATCCTCGACGCCGCTCGTGATGGCGACCGGGGTGGCGATACCGAACCACATGACCACGATCGCGAGGGCGATCTCGGGGATGATCATGAGGGCGGGCACCTCGTGGCGCTTCATGCCCTCGGGCGCCTTGCCGAAGATGGACTTGAGCGCGATGCCGGTAAGGGCGAAGTACACGCCGGTGAGGCCGATGGCCACGAGCACGACCACCCAGATGGGACCGGACTGAACGCCGGCCACGAAGGTGAGGAACTCGGAGATGAACAGGGCGAACGGCGGGAAGGCGGCGAGCGCGAGCAGGGCGATGATGGTGAGCGCTGCCGTGACGGGAGCGATCTCGACGACGCCCTTGATCTTGTTCAGGTCGCGGGTGTGGTAGATGTGCTGGATGTTACCGGCCATGCAGAAGGCGAGCGCCTTCGTGAAGCCGTGGAAGATGCAGTGCAGCAGGCAGGCGGCGATACCGAGCGGGCCACCGATACCCAGGCACAGCGCGACCACGCCGACGTTGTCGACGGAGGAGTACGCGAAGCGGCGCTTGATATCGTCCTGCTTGAAGATGCACAGGGCAGCCACCAGGATGGACAGCGTGCCCAGGATGAGCAGGAGCGTTCGCGGATAGGTGTCGCCCACCGTGATGATGGACAGGGAGTAGAAGCGGATGATCACCAGCATGGCGCACTTGAGCAGCACGCCCGAGAGCAGCGCGGAGACCGGGCTCGGAGCCTGGGAGTGCGCGTCGGGCAGCCAGGTGTGCATGGGGAACAGGCCCGCCTTGGTGCCGAAGCCGATGACAATGAACGCGAACGCGAGGCGCACGAGCATCGGGTCGAACTGGTCGGCGTAGGGCATGATGGAGGTGAGGAAGGCGGCCTCATGCGCGTTGGGCATGATATCGGCGGCGTTCGCGTAGATGAGCAGCGTGCCGAACAGGCCGAAGGCCACACCGGCGGTGCAGACCATCGCGTACTTCCAAGACGCCTCGAGCGCCTGCTTGTTCTTGTAGATGCCCACGAGGAACACGGTCGACAGCGTAGTGGCCTCGACCGCCGCCCAGGTGAGGATGATGTTGTTGGACAGGCAGGCGAGCAGCATCGTGAAGACGAACAGGCTGAACAGCGCGTAGTACTGCTTGGTGCGCTCGGCCGGCATGGTCTTCTCCTCGATATCGATCTTGATATAGGAGATGGAGTACACGCCGGTGATGAACCCGATGATGCCTACCAGAAGGACGAAGATCGACGAGAGCGAATCGAGATGGAGCCACAGGCCCAAAGCGTCGATATTCTGCCCGCTCGAGAGCATGGTTCCCGCGGTGACGACCGAAAGGACAAGGGTCGCCGCGACGGAGATGGTGTTGAGCCCCGCGAAGACGTTGTAGGACGTCGTCTTGGGGAGCGCAGCCATAATCAGGGAGAACACGAGAGGACAAGCGAGCAGGGCGACCGTCAGCATTGAAACATCCATGGCCTACCCTTTCAATTCGGTCAGGTCGTGGGAGTCGAGCGACTTGGTGTCGTTCCAAATCCTCACGACGACGGCGGACATGATGATGACGGCGAAGATGGCGTCGGTGGCGATGCCGATCTCGATGATCTCGGGGGCCGTGGGCGCGAGCAGAGCGAGCGTCACGTGGCTACCGTTCTCCATAAGGCAGTACCCGAAGATCTGCTTGAGGATGTTGCGCTGGGAGATGATGCACGTGAGGCCGACGAAGAAGTGCGCGAAGCTGATGGCGAGGGCCGGAGTGGCCACCTCGGCGGTGGGCAGGCTCAGGCGCGTGACCACCGCGAAGCAGACGGCCACCTCCAGACCGGTGAGGATGATGGTCCAGGCCGGCTTGATGGAGGAGGTCAGCGTGCTATCGGCAGGCGAACCCATCTTCTTGTAGGCACGGTTGAGAATGAACGGAACGAGGATCACCTTGGTGACGAAGGCCGACGCGGCCCACATGAGAAGCTCGGTGGCACCGGTGGTGAGGCCCAGGGTGAGCAGCACGCCCACCAGGACAACCGACTGGATCGCGTACCACTTGATGGCGGACGGGATGGTCTTCGAGACGACCACCATGGTGGAGGTCACGATCAGAAGACCGCCCAGGATATTGACTAACGAATAACCCATGTCCTACCTCCTAACCCATCCAACTAGAGGACAGAGGACCGGCGACGACGACCATGATCATGAGGACGACGAACACGAACGCCATGGCGCGCGGAAGGGGCTGGCCGGCGGCCACGGTCTCGCTCGGCTCACCGGGCAGGACCTTACCCATCCAACGCAGGAACCATGCGAAGGTGGCGACGGTCTCGACGACCATGACGCACACGAGGACAAAGATGACCGTGTTGGTAGCACCAACCGCGAAGCCACCGGAAATGATCTGGAACTTGGAAAAGAACGTGCTCATGGGGGGCACGCCGGCGATAGCGGTCGCGGCGACCGCAAAGCCCACGCCCGTGACCGGGTACTTCTTCATGAGGCCCTGGATCTTGGGCAGCATACGGGTTCCCAGCGTGAAGCTGAGAGAGCCAGCGATGAGGAAGAACAGGGTCTTGGTGAACGCGTGGTTGAAGATGTGCTCGACGGCGCCGTTAAACGCCATCTGGCTTCCGAACACGGAGAGGCCCAGGCCAAAGAACACGTAGGCGAGCTGCGCGATCGTCGAGAAGGCGAGCAGGCGCTTCATATCCTTCTGGGGCAGGTACATGAGGAAGCCGAAGAGCATGGTCACGACGGCGTCGATGATGGCGACCCAACCGACGATCTCGGGGATATCGCCGGCGCTCGCAAGAGCGCGGGCGAACACGCACACGCCGACCTTAACCATGGACGCGCCATGAAGGTAGGCGGAAACGGGCGTGGGGGCCTCCATTGCGGAGGGCAGCCACATGTAGAGCGGGAACTGGGCGGACTTGGCCCAAGCAGCGAACAGGATGAGCAGCAGCACGACGGTCTTCATACCGGAATCGAGCTGGGAGATCGCGCTCAGCGCGAACGTGCCGGTTCCGGCGAACAGGAAGGCCGCGCCGATGTAGAGTCCCAGAGCGCCGATATGGGTGATGATGAGCGCCTTCATACCGGCCTTCTTGGCCGTGGGCGTCATGTAGTAGCTGATGAGGCCCCAGGAGCACACACCGGTGATCTCGAAGAAAACGAGCTGGCCGACGATGGTGGAGCTGTAGGCGAGACCGGCCATGGCGCCGATGAACGTGGAGAAGTACACGTAGAAGCGACGACGGGGCGCGTCGGGATGCTCCTTATTCTTATCGCTCATGTACGGGAACGAATAGATGACGACGAGCAGGCCGATAGCGACGAACGCGGGTGCGAGCAGCGTGCTCATCCGGTCGAATATGAAGCCCATGACCAAGGTCTGGCCCATACTCGCCCAGGTTACATCGACCGCGTTCATGCCGTTTCCGGCAAACGTCGCGGCCAAGCCAACGGAAGCGACCGTGGCGATGCCGCCGGCAAAGGCGCAGATCCATTTAGCGTAGGGACGCGGCAGCATGACGATGAGCAGGGAGCCCAGCATGGGGACGGCGATCGCCACCATGGCAAAGAGGGACAAGCTCGATTCGATTGACATAGTTTCTCCCTTCTCCCTACACGCCTACGACGACGAAGACGAACGCGAGGACCGCGATGCCGACGACGGCCCAGGTCTGGTTACCGAGCACCTTGAAGCGCGAACGGGAAACGGAGTTCTCGAGCACGCCGCAGACGACGAAATCGACCAGGCACTTGACGAGGAAGACGACGGCGCCCACGAGAGCGGTGACGCCGATGGTCGCGGGCTCTCCCCAGGGGATGAAGATGGAGGTGAACCAAGCGACGACCACGACCTGCTTCATGCCCATGGCGAGCTTCATCATGGCCAGGGACGGGCCGGAGAGCTCGGCGAGCGGGCCCTCCTGGAGCTCCTGCTCGGCTTCGGCCTGATCGAACGGAAGCTTGCCGAGCTCCATGTAACAGGCGGCCGCGAAGGCGACGCCGGCGAGGATAACGGCGACGACGCTCGAGACGTTGCCCGTAACGATGTGCTGACCCATGGTCGCAATGTCCGTGGAGCCGCACACGATGGCGACGGTGAACAGCGCGATGAGCATGGACGGCTCGATGAGCACGCTCATGAGGAGCTCGCGGATACCGCCGAAGCCCGCGTAGGCGTTGGAGGAATCCACGCCGGACAGCGCGAAGAAGAAGCGGGACAGCGCGAGCGCGTACATGATGGTGATGGCGTCACCAAAGACGGGCATGGGGCTCTGGAGCGTGAACATGGGCAGGCCCATGGCGAGCATAAACGACACCGCGAGGAACAGCGGCGGCATGATGCGCAGCACGAAGCTCGAGTCGGAACTCACGGACTCGGGACGCGCCATGAGCTTCGCGAGGTCCCGGTAATCCTGAAGGATGGACGGACCGCGGCGATTGTGCATCTTCGCGCGAATCACACGGGCGAGGCCGGAGAAGAAGGGCGCGACCAGCATGACCACGAGGCCCTGCGCCATCGCAAGAACGATGTTCATAATATCCTCTCCCCTCTCTAGACCATGACCACGGCGAGCACGAGGAAGACCACGAGCGCCGCGACGATGTAGCAGATGTATACGGAGTAGTTGCCGCCCTCGATCTTGGAGGCGAGGCCGGCCAGCTTGTCGGCACCCTCGCTCGGTGCATCGACCAGGAAACGGTCGGGCAGGGGCTCGACGCCCTGGGCGACACCGGTGAGCTTCTGGAACACGTGCGCGATGGACCAGCAGATCTTGGTGCATACCTCGCGCAGGGTGTAGAGCGGGCCCATGAAGAGTTCGACGTCGGACGCGAAGCTCGTGGCGACGACGGGCATGTGCTCGTTGGGCTCGTAGCCGCACGCCCAAGGGTCGGTCTTCTTAGCGGGGGCCTTGGCGCCGAGGCAGGACCTCAGCGCGAACGCGAGGTCGGTGAGGACCACGAGCGCGATGGCGATCGCGGGGGTGGAGGTGCGGCACCGGAAATCTCGTTCACGAGAGACACGCCCGAGGTGGCTGTGACGGCGGAGCCGGCAAGCACGCTCTGGGCGACGTCGCCCAGAACCGGGGCGATGACCGGGGAGCCGATTCCCAGTACCACGCAGATGGCCGCGAGGAGCATCTGCGAGAACAACATCGGAGCCGGGGACTCCTTGGCGTTCGCGGCCTCCTGGGAACGAGGGCTGCTCGCGAACGAGACGCCGTAGGCCTTCACGAAGCACGTGACGGCCAGGGCACCGGTGATGGCGAGGGCGGCCGCGGAGGCGACGGCGAACACCATGACGACCGGGTCGGAGAGCGTCGAGATGTTGAACAGGGACTGGTAGGTGAACCACTCGGAAACGAAGCCGTTGAGCGGCGGGATGGCCGAGATGGCAAGGGCACCGATGAGGAAGCAGACGGCCGTGACCGGCATGCGGCGGAACAGACCGCCCATCTTCTCCATGTTGCGCGTACCCGTGGCATAGAGCAGGGAGCCCGCGCCGAGGAACAGCTCGCCCTTGAACATGGCGTGGTTGAGCGTGTGGTAGAGGGCGGCCATGAGCGCGATCGTCGCGATGACGTCGTTGCCCAGGGCGTGCGCCGTCATGGACGCGCCGACACCGAGCAAGATGATGCCGATGTTCTCGACGGAGTGATAGGCAAGCAGGCGCTTGATGTCGTGCTCGTGGAGGGCGTAGACGACACCCAGGACCGACGAGATGGATCCGAAGACCAGGACCATGAGGCCCCACCAGAGCTGGACGCCCGAACCCGCGAGCAGGTCGAGACCGACCTTGAGGATTCCCAGGATGCCGATCTTGATCATGCCGCCGGACATGAGGGCGGACACGTTGGACGGCGCCTCGGGGTGCGCCTGGGGCAGCCAGGAGTGCAGCGGGATGATACCGGCCTTCGCGCCAAATCCGAAGAACGCGAGGACGAAGCACGCGGAGGAGACGGCGGGTCCAAAGTCATGCGTACGGAAATCACTGAAGCTGAAGGAACCGCCCACGCCGTTGGTCATGAGCAGGAAGCTCGCCATGATGAGAACGAAGCCCACGTGCGCGATGACGAAGTAGAGCCAACCGCCCCTAATGGAGTTCTTGTTCTCCTCGATAACGACAAGGAAGTAGCTCGTAAGGGACATGAGCTCAAAGGCGACCAGGAACCAGAACACGTTGTCGGCGGTGATGACGAGCATCATCGAGGCGACGAAGGTGTTCATAAAGAAGCCGGCGCGCCCGACCTTGCCCGGGTACTCGTCGAAGTAGGACAGACCGTAGATGAAGCCCGCACAGGCGAGAATCGAGATGAGGACCACGATCAGGCCCGCAAGGCCGTTGAGCAAGAGCTCGAGACGGGCGAACGGGAAGAAGAAGACCGTGTTGAGGGACGAAACGTCGCCAAGCACGGCCTCGAGGCCCGCGATGAACGAAAGCACCGCGGCGACGGCGCCGATAAGGCAGCCGGCGGTCTTGGCGGCATTATCGACCTTGATCAGCAGAACCGAGGCGAGCGCACCGATGCACGAGACGGCAAGCGATGCGATAAACAGCGTCATGCTATCCATTGTTTACGCTCCCTTCTGCTTTCTCGGACAGGCCCTGGGCCACGGCGGTAACGTCGACAGTCGGGCCGTTTTCGATCGAGCGCAGGCGCTTGGCCTCGTCGAGCTCGCGATCGGCCGCGCCGCCCATGACGGTCAGCGCCTTGGTGGGGCACGCCGCCACACAATGCGGGCCGTCCGGATCGAAGGCGCACAGGTCGCACTTAACGGCGCAGGTGTACTGGCCAGGAGCCCACGTAAGCAGGCTGCTCAGGGACTTAGGATACGAAGGCGTCGGGTCGCACATGCCTGCGACACCGGCGATAGACGTGCCATCGGGATGGATGGCTCCGAAGGGGCACGCGATGGCGCACAGCCTGCACCCAATGCACTCCTGCTCCTTGACGTGGATGCGGTCGCCATCGTGCTCGATGGCATTCACCGGGCAAACCTCGGCGCAGGGGGCACCCTCGCAATGGTGGCAGGCAAGGGCGGCCGAAATACCGCCGGTCTTCACGAGCGCTAGGCGCGGCGTATCCTGAAGACCCTGCATCCGGTGGGCGTCGGCACAGGCGGACTGGCATGTTCCGCAGCCGATGCACCTCTCCGGGTTGATGTCGATGAAGCGGTTCATCCCCACTTCCTTTCAAAATAACGGGCCGGGCTCCCGAACGTACGGGACGCCCGACCCAAAAAGCCAACGAGAACGGGACTACACGATTTGATTCACGTGCGTCTCGTCGTCGAACTTGGCGGCGCCGGGCTCAACGTCCTGGGGAGCGGCGGCGTCCACCAGAGCCTGCTTGAGCTCGGTGTACTGACGCTCGACTTCGCCCTCGGCCCAAACCTGGTCGGCAATCGCGTCGACCTGGCAGGCGGAGAACTTGTCCTCGGGCGTATGCGAGACCGGGTCGACCTTGTGCATGGTCAGCTCGTTGCACTTGCCGATCCACCACTGGTAGGTCATATAGACCGTGCCCTTGTTGATACGGTCGCTCACGTCGGCGCGGCTGTATACCTGGCCGCGGCGGCTGTGAATCGAGACGATGTCGCCGTTCTTGATACCGCGCGCCTGGGCGTCCGCGGGATTCATGCGGACAAAGCCGGGCTCGTCGGCGAGCAGCGCCAGCGTCTTGCAGTTGCCAGTCATCGAGCGGCAGCTGTAGTGGCCGACCTCACGGACGGTGCACAGGATGAGCGGGTACTCATCGTCGGGAAGCTCGGAGGGCGCCTCCCAGTCGTGCGCCATCAGGTTGGCGTGGCCGTCCTTGGTGGTGAACTTGCCACCAGCGAACATGTCGGGCGTACCGTGGTCGTTCACATCGGTGCTCTTGACGGGCCACTGAGCGTAACCGCCCTCGGGAGCCATCTTCTCGTAGGTCGCGCCCACAAAGTTGGGGCACAGGCTAATGCACTCGTTCCAGATCTGCTCGGTGTTGTCGTAGTGCATGGGGTATCCCATACGCGTGGACAGGTCCGCGAAGATCTCCCAGTCGTGGCGGCACTCGCCCTTGGGCGGAACGGCCGCGTCAAAGTGCTGGAAGCTACGGTCGGATGCGGTAAAGACACCCTCGTGCTCGCCCCAAGAGGTGGCAGGCAGGATGACGTCGGCGAGCATGGTCGTCTGCGTCATAAAGATGTCCTGGCAAATGAACAGATCCAGCTCGGAGAGCGTCTTGCGCATACCGGCCGAATCGGGCTCGGTCTGTACCGGGTCCTCGCCGTAGTTGTAGAAGCAGTGCACCTTGCCCTCGTCGACCAGGTGGCCCAGGTCGGTGAGCTTATAGCCCTCCTCGAGCGGGAGCTTTTCCTCGGGCACGCCCCAAGCCTTGGCAAACTTGGCACGCACAGCCGGGTCGGTGACCTTCTGGTAGCCAGGGTACAGGTTGGGCAGCATGCCCATATCGCAGGAGCCCTGGACGTTGTTCTGACCGCGCACGGGCGCGAGGCCGGAATTGGGTTTGCCGATCTGGCCGGCAACGCAGGCGATGGAGGCGATGGTGTGCACCGTCTTCAGGTTCTGCTTCTGCTGGCATACGCCCATGCCCCAGCCAATGATGGCAGAAGGCTTCGCCGTGGCGTACATCTCGGCAGCTTGGTGGATCAACGCGGGCTCGACACCCGTGATGTCCTGTACGGATTCGGGAGTGTAGTTCTTGATGGTCTCCCACCACTCGTCAAAGCCGTTCGTGTGCTCGGCGACGAATTCCTTGTCGTAGAGGCCATCGTTGACCAAGCAGTTGGCAAAGGCGTTGAGGAACGCAACGTTGCAACCGTTCTTGATCGGAAGGTAGAGATCGGCGATACGCGCGGTTTCGATATGGCGCGGGTCGGCGACGATGATCTTGCAACCCTTTTCTTTGGCTCGCACGATACGCCTTGCGACGATGGGGTGCGAATCGGCAGGGTTATAGCCGAAGAGGAAAATGCAGCCCGCATCCTCCATACCGGGGATGGAGCATGACATGCAACCTGAACCAACCGTGTCCATCAGACCGAGGACAGTAGGGCCGTGTCAAGTACGGGCGCAGTTGTCCACGCTGTGGGTGCCGATGCACGCACGCGTAAACTTCTGCATGACGTAGTTCGCCTCATTGCCGCCGCCTCGCGAAGAGCCGGTAGTCATGACAGCGTTAGGACCATATTCGTCAATTATGGCCTGCATCTTAGATGCGGTGAAATCCAGTGCCTCGTCCCAGCTTACGCGCTCAAGATCCGCGCCCTTAGTGCGGCGGATCATCGGGTGCAGTACGCGAGGAGTCAAGATCTTGGTGTCGTTGATGAAGTCGTAGCCGCTCATGCCCTTAAGGCACAGCTCGCCCTGATTGGTGATGCCGTTGAGCGGTTCGGTGCCCACAACCTGGCCGTTTTGGACCAGGAGGTTAAACTGGCAACCGGCGCCGCAGTACGGGCAGATCACTTTATGCTTCTCCATGACACCCTCCTTCCTTTCTCTGCTACCGATTAATCGGTACGTATTTGACAATCGTTGGGCCTATATAGCCGCCCGCCTACGCCTCGTTTTCGATGGTGGCGCGGGCACGCTCGGCGGTCAGTTCCGCCAGGCGCTCCTCGTCTACCAGGGTGAGGCCCTTGGTCGGGCACGCCTCGGCACACGCCGGACCGCCGGGACGGTCCACGCACAGGTCGCACTTGAGCACGAAGCTCTTGGTCTGCGAACCCACGCGCACGTCGCCCATCAAGACGGGGACCTGCGTGGTCGCCACGCTCACGGCGCCAAAGGGACAAGCCATGACGCAGCTCTTGCAGCCGATGCAGTTGTCCTCGTTAACGCCGATGCGATGGTTCTTTGGATCAAAGAACAAGGCACCCGTGGGGCAGGCCTTGGCGCACGGGGCGTCCTCGCAGTGATGGCAAGCCACCGGTGCGGAGATCTCGTACGTACGCGTCACGCGCAGGCGCGGCGCGGCGATGTTACCGGGGATGTCGTGCGCCTCGATGCACGCCGCCATGCAGGTTTGGCACCCAATGCAGCGTGAGGAATCGGCTACGACTCGTTTATTGCCCATGTTGTTCACTCCCTCCTGAATCCCATGCCGGAGAGACCCTGTCGACGTTGTCCCAAGCCGCCCGTGGCCTGGCATCGGTGTATCGAATGCATGCGGCGAAACAGGCACTCGGTAGAATTTCTCCAACGGTATACAGGTTGAATATACGCAGTTGCAGGGGGTAAACTTGAGCGTAACCCCTGCAATACGTGTGTATTGCAGGGGTTTGGGCTGGTTAGGATTATTCTTGCTTAGATATAGAGATGAGTGTATTACACGCGTACGCCGCGAGAGATTTCGCGCTCTTCTTTTAAAGATGTACTACGCTTGTAGTAATGTTTACACTCATAAACTTGAGTGCAATAAAGTATTGGATATATGATTGCCAAGTATCGGCACGTGCCGTATTTGACCATCCATATTGCACGCTAATAAAGGGAGGCCAGCGATGTCATCGACTCAAAAAAGAGCCATCCTGCAGGTGCGCATCCGCGAAGATGACAAGCAGCATGCCGAGCGCCTCTACGACGCCATGGGCACCTCGCTCGCCGAGGCCGTCCGCCTATTTGTCGCGCAGAGCATTTTGATGCGCAAGCTCCCCTTTCAGCCAGTCGCCGTGCGCTCAAAGGACGGCACCGCCGCCTATGGATCGCTCAAAGCATATGGGGACCCCAATCGCCGCTCTGAGGAACGCAATGCCTGGATTGAATACCTTGCTACGGAAAGCGACGATTCGGTTTTGGGTCCCGAGGAAGTAGATATCCATGAGTAGCACCATCATCGACGAGACCGTCATCCTACGCTACCTGCTTGACGACGACGAAGTTCTGTCACCGCGCGCCGCCAAGGTCATCGCCACGCGCACCGCTCGCGTCTACCCCGAAATCATCACGCGCGTTGTGGTCACGCTGCGCGACGTCTATAAGGTTCCCCGCGTTGAGATTGCTGCGGCTATAAAAAGGCTGCTCGATGACGTCATGGTCGACGAGCCCACCGTTGTCGCCCTTGCCGTCAAACTCTTTGGCAAGACCCATATGGACTTTACCGACTGCCTCCTCGCAGCCCGAACCGCCATCTACAACGATGATGTCGTGAGCTTTGGCAAGCCCATCATCCAAGGCATGATCGATTACCGCCGCAAGCGCCAAACTGCAGCCGAAGCCCGCAGCCGAAGCATCGACTCCACCATCGACAAACTCCGCCACCACCCCCGCAGCTAACCCCATCCCCACCTAAGTTGCGGTGAAATAGTTCCTGGATTTAGGCTTATTCGAGCTTTTCAGGAACTATTTCACCGCAACTTTCTGTAAGGGTGGTTTTTAATGCCGCCGAGGGGCACAAACCAACCGTTTGCCGATATGTTTGGCTCTGACTCATGACTCTGACCTGCCCCGTCAAGCTTTTGGTCAGTTCATGGCAAGGTCTGGCGGACCAAATATGGGATAGCGTAGTGTCATTCACTCCCCCTCGAGACCATGGGGTCGAAAATGAGTCACGATAAACGCTGTTCCAAACCGCAAGTAGAGCTGTTCTTCCGGTTATTCGAGGCCCATCATGGCGGGCACCTGTTTGTAGCTACCAAAAAATGGGATGAACGCTGCGCCTACGCGCTCATGCAAAAAGAGATGATTATTCGACTCTACAACCATGTCTACGCTGATCCCGCGTATTGGAATGACCTCGGCGTCGAAGATCGCATCTTTCAATTGGCATCCGCTATTGCGGTCGTTGAACCGGATGCCGTGTTTTGTGGAGCAACGGCGGCACTGCTCTATGGCATCCGTTCTGTATATTCGCTTCTCGACAAGGTGCAAGTGCTGTTGCCGCGTTCTACCAGGCGTGATACGTATGAATTCGTTGAGTATCGTCGCTGGCGGGCGGGCGAAGTGTGGCAGCTCGGTCCGTTTACGCTCACGGATCCGTATCGAACGGTTGTTGATATCGCCCGAACGACCGCGTTTCGCTATGCGCTGGGTTATGTCGATGGCTTGGCCCGTGAGTACGATGTCGAGCGCGAAGAACTGCGGGCATACGCGCAGGCCAATTGCCGAGGGCTGCATGGCATCGCACGCGCATTTGACGTTTTTGAACACATGGATGGCAGATCGGATAACGGTGGAGAATCCGAAGCACGGGCGGCAATGATTCTGGGGTACCGTCAAGATTCTTTCGCAAATTGATCGAGGCGGCCTCGGCCC
>NZ_QSPN01000013.1:0-55690 GCF_003436455.1 Collinsella sp. TM05-37
GCCCGAGACGGGCCCGGGCTGACAATTTCGACTGTAATGGACGTTCTAAACAACTAGTCAAACAAGAACGTCCCCAACGACTACTCATTCAAGTCTGTCCCCAATGAGTGCCCCAAACAAAAAAGCGCCGTAGGTTGAGCATCAGTCAGCGAAAACGCCCCTAAGCGAGCAAGGTGACGTGAAAGAGGAGGGAAGCGTACTTTGGTACGCGACCGACGATTGAACGTCAGATTGCCGCTTAGGGGCGTTTGCAGCGTCGGCTAGCTACGCGGTTTGGTAAAACCGCGTAGCTAGCAAACCCGTGTTTTGCCGATCATAATGTTGAGGATCTCGACGTCGGTGTCCTTCATGCCCACACGGCCCACGTAGCCCATGCTGGCGATTGTCTGCTCGACGGTATCCTGGATGAGGCCCTCGCCGGCGCGGAAGCCGCGACCCTGCATGGCCATATCGTGACCCAGAATCGCCGCATCAACGGCAGCGGAAATCTTGGCGGCGCAGCTTGCCTTGGCGCCATCGCACACGATGCCGCCAACGTTGCCGAGCGTGTTCGAGACCGTCGCGCCAATCTGCTCGCGCGTGCCACCACACAGCCAGGTAATCGCGGCACCGGCACCGCATGCGGCGCAAATAGCACCGCAAAACGCCGAGAGCGCACCAATATAACTTTTGATATGCACGGCGATAAGATCGGACAGAATTACGGCGCGCACCAGGCGATCGTGGTCGCAGCGCAGGTACTCGGCATACTCCATGACGGGCAATGCGCAGGTAATGCCCTGATTGCCCGAGCCGCACACAATGGCGACCGGCAGCGCGCAACCGTTCATGCGGGCGTCGGACCCGGCGGCCGCACGGGCACGGGCACGGCAGGCGACGTCATCGGCACGAGCACCCAGCAACGTACGGCCTACCTCGGCGCCCCAAGCGTGCGCGAGGCCCTCGGCACTGATCGCACCGTTCAGCTCAATCTGGCGCTCAACGGCCGCGCGGGCGCTCTCGATGTCGCCGCCCTCGATAAAGTCGATGATGGACTCGATCGACATGGGCGTGTCGGCGTTATCTGCCGCGCGCTCGGCCACGACGCGCTCGGCGCAGGCGGCGCACTCCCCCGCCGACTTGCCGCACACCGGAATACCGTCGAGCGTATGGCACGTGACATTGGTGTGGTGGTCGGTAATCTCGACGACCGCGGTATGGCCCCCGGCTGTGGCAGTCACCTTGATGTAGAGGTTGGGTACACCCTCGACAAGCGACACATCGCAGTAATCAGCATCGGCGAGGAGCTCGGCCACGCGAGCACGATCTTCGTCGTTAACGCACTCGAGCACCTCGAGCGCGCTCTTGGCGTCACCGCCCACGGCACCCAGTACGGCCGCTGCTTCAATACCGTGCATGCCGCCCGAGTTGGGCACGGTCACGCTCTTAACGTTCTTGATGATGTTGCCCGAGCAGGCAACGTCCATATGATCGGGTTCGCAACCGAGTGTCTGGCTCGCCAGCGCCGCTGCATAGGCAACGGCAATAGGCTCGGTGCAGCCGAGCGCACAGACAAGCTCGCGGTTCAAGACATCGCAAAAAGCGGCATCGCGAATGGAATCGGTAGGCATAGGTATCTCCTGCTTACATAACGGACTGGACTCTCGATAATAGTTAGCTCTTTTATTTGATAACAATGCATCAAAAACCGCAACCATGGTTCCGACGGACGGCGTTCAAGCGCAATCCGACGGCATTCATTCATGAAAAGCCGGTCTTGTTGCATGCTAAAGCGTTTGACCAAAAAACGCCCGAGCGTTTACACAAAAGTCGCGCTATCATGCAGTCGAACGCGGTAAAACCTTTAGCAATTCCGCCGCACGGACCAGAGAGGAACCACTCATGAAGATTGGTATCGGTAACGACCACGCCGCCGTCGAGCTCAAGAACATCATTTCCGAGCACCTGAAGGAGCGCGGCTGTGAGGTCGTGAACTTTGGAACCGACACCTCCGAGAGCTTTGATTACCCCATCGCCGGCTACAAGGTGGGTAAGGCCGTTGCCAACGGCGACGTCGACCTGGGCATCCTGATCTGCGGCACCGGCGTCGGCATCAGCCTGGCTGCCAACAAGGTGGAGGGCGTTCGCGCCGTCGTGTGCTCCGAGCCCTTCAGCGCCAAGCTCTCGCGCATGCACAACAATACCAACGTGCTCGCCTTTGGCGCCCGCGTCGTGGGCTCCGAGCTCGCCAAGATGATTGTCGACGAGTGGCTCGACGCCGAGTTTGAGGGCGGTCGTCACGAGCGTCGCGTCAATCTCCTCAACGAGATCGACCAGACGCGCGGCCTTAAGATCGTCGACGAAGCCTAAAGATTCACAAAGCCATACGCTAACGCCAGCCCCCGCCCGGAAGAAACATCCGGACGGGGGCTCTTTAGTAGATTTGTGGGCGTTTACCAAAATCTACTGGAATAAAAAGGGCGCCGCGGATGGAGTTCCGCGGCGCCCAAACCACACGCTAACAGCTTTAAGGAGTCAAAGCTGGTTTAGCCAAAAAAGCGCTTGATCTCGATCTCGGCGTTCTCCAGGCAGTCGGAGCCATGGATCACGTTGGCGTTGACATCGACGGCAAAGTCGCCGCGAATGGTGCCGGGAGCGGCATCAAGCGGGTTGGTGGCGCCCATAAGGGTGCGCATCTTGGAGACAGCGGAGAGACCGGAAACGACCATCTTGACGACCGGACCGCTCGTCATAAAGTCACACAGACCGCCAAAGAAGGGCTTATCGGCCAGATGAGCATAGTGCTCCTCGACGGTGGCGCGCTCAAGCGTGGTCATCTCCATGCGCTCGATAACAAGGCCGCTGCGCTCGATACGAGCAACGATCTCGCCGATCTTGCGATCGCGCACGGCGTCGGGCTTAATCATGATGAAGGTCTTCTCGATAGCCATAAGGTAGCCTTTCAAGTAGGTTCGCGCGTGCCCAAGTCCCATTCCGGCACCCGCCTGGACTGCATCGTAACAGAGTTCTAGCTGCAGTTAAACAAAAAGCCGTTTATTGAAGCGTTATTATTTATTGAAGCGCTCCATATGTGTCACTTCTGTTCCGAAGCCCGACTAGAGTACCATCCGCCCCACTTCCAACTGCACCGAACAGAACAGACGGTCGATTGCCGCCCGTGAACGCACCCCCTTCACAACCTGCGCAAATGTCCTACAAAAGTTCTCGACAAGCTCCTTCCTTCTCTATAACAAAACGGGCGCCTACCGTAGCGGGCACCCGTAAAGGCAAGATATGATGAACGCACCAGACAGACGCATCCAATAAGCTAATTAGCTCCGTGGCCCATCTCGACGACCTTAGTCAACGAGCCAAACACACCCTCATCGGCCGCAAGCTGCGCTTCGGCGCGCCCCAACTGCACGGCAACGGCGGCAGGGGCGGTACCGCCCTCGGTCGTGCGCGCAGCGACAATCGACGGGATGTCGAGCGCCTCGGTAATATCGCGCTCAAAGAGCGGGCTTGCCTCCTGGAACACCTCAAACGGCAGATCCTCAAGATTGCAGCCGCGCTTCTCACACATCAGGACCAAATGCCCCACCACGGCGTGCGCCTCGCGGAACGGCAGACCACGCTTAGCCAGGTAGTCGGCAACGTCGGTGGCGGCAAGGTGACCCACGCCGCACTCGCGTGCCATGGCGCCCTCGTTGACGGTCCAAGTCGAAATCATACCGGCCATAACCGACAGGCACTGCATGAGCGTGTGGGCGGTATCGAGCGCGCCCTCCTTGTCCTCCTGCAGGTCCTTGTTATAGGCCAACGGCAGACCCTTCATGGTCACGAGCAGCTGGACCAGGTTGCCGTACACGCGACCGCTCTTGCCGCGAATAAGCTCGGCAAAGTCGGGGTTTTTCTTCTGAGGCATGATGGACGAGCCGGTGGAGTACGAGTCGGAAAGCGTGATAAAGCCAAATTCGGAGCTCGACCACAGCACGATCTCCTCGGAAAGACGCGACAGGTGCATGGCCATGACGGAGCCGGCATAATGCAGGTCGAGCAGGAAATCACGGTCGGAAACAGCATCGAGTGAGTTAGGAATCACGCCCGCAAAGCCAAGTTCGGCAGCCGTCATCTGGCGATCGAGCGGATAGCTCGTACCGGCAAGCGCGGCAGCACCCAGCGGGCAGTTGTCGGCGGCATCAAAGGCGGCCTTCAGACGTGTAAAGTCGCGCGCGAACATCCAGGAATACGCCAGCAGATGATGTGACAGCAGCACGGGCTGAGCATGCTGCATGTGCGTGTAACCCGGCAGAATCACCTTGTCGTACTTCTTGGCCGCATCCACCAGCACGTGGCGCAACTGCAGGTTGGCCTCCATGAGCTCCTTGGCCAACGCCTTGACGCCCAGGCGCGTATCGGTCGCCACCTGGTCGTTGCGCGAACGTCCGGTATGCAAGCGCTTGCCGGCCTCGCCGATGCGACGCGTCAGCTCGCTCTCGATGGACATATGGATGTCCTCGTCGTTGATATCGAAGGTGAAGTTACCGGCGTCGATATCCTGTTCGATTCCGGTCAGGCCCTCGGCAATCGCCTGCTCATCCTCGGCACTGATGATGCCCTGGGCCGCCAGCATCTTGGCATGCGCCTTAGAACCGGCGATATCCTGCTTATAGAGATGTTTGTCGACCGGCAGCGACGCGCCAAACTCCTGCGTGACCTCGGCCACTCCCGCCTCAAAACGACCGCCCCAAAGAGCCATGGAACTGTCCCCTTTCTCCAAATACCAAAACAAGCGCCCAAAGCAATGCGCCATGTCGCTAAAGCGATTTTTCAACCGCCAGTTTTACACAATCCCCACCGTGCGCGGGACCATGTTGCTAATTTGCAAAGAAGTGACGCACCAGGCACTTGGCGCCCAACGTCTCCCTCCGGATGTTGCCTTGCGAACCATCGATCCAGGCCTTCAGGCTCACAGGAACGTCCTCGACCTTTGCAGCATCGAACTCGGGCGCGAGGGCAAGTAAGGCATGCGCGATAGCGTTGAACATAATGGATACTCCTCATATATATAGGCACAGAGCTGCCAAATTGATAGAAGGAGCCCCGCCGGACAACCCCGGCGGGGCTCGGACTCAGCCGCAGGCGCGGCGTCATATATGCGGGCGGAACGTAGGGGCCACCGATGTTAAGAAGTGTCAGCAAGCATAACGAAAGGTAGGGACCCCGTGCGCCCGTTTTGTATCACGCGGATGGGCCGCGCGGATACCAAGGAAAGGGCCCTTAAGCCTGGGCGGCAGCGGAGCTGGGACCCTGGACCTTTGCCCACGTCTTGAGCGACAGCGTATCGATCTCGATAAAGCCGGCGCTGGCCTTCTCGTCAAACGTGGTGTCGCGGTCGTATGTAGCCAGACCGTAGTCGTAGAGGCTGAAGGGGCTCTTGCGGCCGACGACATGACAGTTGCCCTTAAAGAACTTCAGACGGACGGTACCGGTCACGAACTTCTGGGTGTCGGCCATAAAGGCGTCGAGCGCGTTCTTGAGCGGGCTGTACCACTGGCCGTTGTACACGGCAGTGGCCCAATCCTGCTCGAGCTTAATCTTGGTCTTGAGCAGGTCGCCCTCGACGCAGATATCCTCGAGTGCCTTGTGGGCGGTGATGAGCGTCAGGGCGCCGGGAACCTCATAGCACTCGCGGCTCTTAAGGCCCACCAGACGGTCTTCGACCAGGTCGAGACGGCCAAAGCCGTTGTCGCCCGAGATCTTGTTGAGTGCGATGATGATCTCGGAGAGCTTCATCTTCTTGCCGTCGACGGCGACGGGCTTGCCGGCCTCAAACTCAATCTCGGTATACGTCGGGGTGTCGGGCGTGTCCTCGGGATTCTTGGTCATAACCCAGGCGTCGTCGAGCGGCTCGTTCCAGGGATCCTCCAGGTGGCCGCACTCAATGGCACGACCCCACAGGTTGTCGTCGATGGAATAGGGGTTGTCGTTGGCACCCTCGGGAACCGGCACGTTGTGGGCGTGAGCATAGGCGACCTCGTCGGGACGGCACTTAAGATCCCACTCGCGAACCGGGGCGATAACCTTAAGCTCGGGGTCGAGGGCCTTGACGGCAGCCTCAAAACGAACCTGGTCGTTACCCTTGCCGGTGCAGCCGTGAGCGACGTAGGTCGCGCCAAACTCGTGAGCGACCTCGACAAGCTTCTTGGCGAGCAACGGGCGGGACAGGGCGGAGAGCAGCGGATACTTGTTCTCGTACATAGAGTTTGCGGCGATAGCCTTAGTCAGGAACTCATCGGAGAACTCGTCGCGCAGATCGAGCACCTGGCAATCCAGAACGCCCAGGTCGAGGGCCTTCTGCTTCTTGGCGTCCAGACCGGTCTCCTCCTGGCCCACGTTGCCGCAGACACAAACAACATCGAGATTCTTCTCGTCCTGGAGCCACTTAACACATACGGATGTATCAAGACCACCGGAATATGCGAGAACGACTTTTTCCTTGCTCATGGCTGTTTCCTTTCGCCCTTGGTAGCTAGTTAGAACATCGGTCAGTTGCAAGTCATTTCGAGGTCAAAAACCGTGCAATATCAGGTTAAATAGCAAAAAGCAGCACAACATGCCCTAGAAACATGCAGCAATGTCGTGCTAAAACCCAACGACCTCAAAATGACTCTGTTGAGGCAATTCGCCCCATACGGACAGAGACGATTGTTATCGTCGTCGGGAAATTGCGCGCTGGCGTCGGATGGCATTGTCTGCAGTAGTGATGATCTTTACGAACTGCATCTGCCTCTCCTTTCACCTATCGCCGGGCGCAATTCTAATATCGCAAACGGTACCTTTTCCTCGGTAAGCGGCGCTTTTGCCGTCTCCGTTTTCGATGGTCGCTATATTACGCTAAAGTGCCTGCTGTACAAGCGACAAATTCAAATTTCTGAAAAGTTTTTTCATTAGTTTGTGAATTGCAGTGCAAGTACGCACCATTCCTGCGAAAATACGCTCGATTACATAGCAGAGGGTCATTACGCCCGAAACAATCTGGAAACGGAAAGGCGCATTTATGCAGACTTATGAATCAGACGCCAACATCGGCAACATTAAACTCATCGCCGTAGACATGGACAAGACGCTGCTCACCGACGAGCGCGTGTTGCCGCAGGGTCTTGATGAGCGTCTGGACAAGCTCGCCGACGCCGGCATCGTATTCTGCCCCGCCAGCGGACGTCCCGCTCCCAAGCTCGAGGAGATGTTCGAGGGCATCAAGAACCGCCTTGCTTTTTGTCCCGACAACGGAGCCTGCGTCATCTATCGCGGCAGCTATATCTATAAGAGCAACATCGATGTGGCGCTGTATCAGCAGGTGCTCGCTCGTGCCTCGGAGGACCCGCGCGCCGTTCCCGTCCTGTGCTGCTACGACGAGTTCTATGTGCTCGCCCGCGACCATCAATACCACGACGAGATCAGCGTCTACTACAACACGATCAACTACGTCGACACCTTTGAGGGCATCGATATCGAGTCCAATAAGATCTCGATCTTCTTCCCCGCCTATGATGCCGAGCCTGCATTCCGCGAGACCTATGGCCCCGAGTTCTCGGACAAGCTCTACGTCACCAACGCCGGGCGCGAGTGGATCGACTTTATGAACCTGGGCGTCGACAAGGGCGCCGGCGTCGCGCACCTGTGCGAACACCTGGGCATTGATATCGCCGATGCCGCCGCCGTGGGCGATACCTACAACGATATCCCCATGCTGGAGCGCGTCGGCCACAGCTTTATCGTTAACAATGCCGAGGAGCACATGAACGCGCACGCCAAGTGGCGCATTCCGAGCAACAACGACGGGGGCGTACTGACGCTCATCGACGCCATCCTGGCGGCTCGTTAACGTTGCTCGTCGGACCTGGCCGGGCGGCACGGGTTAACTTTTCGCTCGGTCAGGTCCTGCACAAGACGAAAGCCACATTAAGTGGCTTTCTTTGCGTGCGGAATCTACGGAAAGTTAACCCGTGCCGCCCGGCCAGGCCCTAGGTTTACCTACCTGCCGCCAAGATGTCGTCTTGAGTGTCTAGATACTTGGCTGAATTAAATTGGATGAAGGGAGCTCCTTGCTGATGAGGGGCTCCCTTCTTGTTTGGTTACTTTGGGGTTGTGGGGGCGTCTTTACTTGGCGTCGGCCCAGGTTACTCCGGTTGAGGCTTCGGCGATCAACGGTACGCGGAGGTCTACTACGTGTTCCATGACGTCGCGGACCATGGTGGTTAGGCGCTCGACTTCGTTGACGGGGCACTCAAAGTCCAGTTCGTCGTGTACCTGCAGAATCATGTGGGCGGCAAAGCCCTCTTCTTCCAGACGGCGGCTCACGCGGGCCATCGCGATCTTGATGATGTCGGCCGCAGTGCCCTGCATGGGGTGGTTCATGGCCGTGCGCTCGCCAAAGCCGCGGAGTTGCGGGTTTTTGGCCTTGAGCTCGGGAATATGGCGTCTGCGGCCATACATGGTCTCGGCATAGCCCGTCTGCTTGGCACGTGCCACCACGTTGTCGAGGAACGTGCGCACGCCCGGGTAGGCCTCGTAGTAGCGATCGATCATGTCGCGCGCCTCGGCCATCGAGATGTGCAGCGACTGCGACAGGCCATAGGCCTGCTGGCCGTACACAATGCCAAAGTTCACGGCCTTGGCGCGGCTGCGCAGGTCGGGCGTCACCTCGGACACCGGCACGCCAAATACGCGCGCGGCCGTCTCGGCATGGAAGTCCTCGCCCTCGTTAAAGGCACGTACCAGATGTTCATCACCCGAAAGATGCGCGAGCAGGCGCAGCTCGATCTGCGAGTAGTCCACCGCCAAAAAGACGCTTCCCTCGCCTGCCGAAAACGCCGTCTTGACAGTACGGCCCAACTCCGAGCGCGTCGGGATGTTCTGAAGGTTCGGGTCACTCGAGGACAGACGACCCGTCGCCGTGATGGCCTGGTTGTACGTGGTGTGCACGCGACCGTCACCACGACGCAACGGGCCCAGCGTGTCCAGATAGGTCGACTTAATCTTGGACTTCTCGCGCCAGTCCAAAATCAGACGCACGATTTCGTGGTCACGGGCAAGGTCGCTCAGCACCTTGGCGTTGGTCGAATAATAGCCGCGCTTGGTCTTTTTGAGGCCCTTGGTCGGAAGCCCCATAACATCAAACAGCACGTGCGAGAGCTGCATGGGACTGCCGATGTTAAAGGTCTCGTCGCCGGCCAGATCGCGAATGCTCCGCTCGACCTCGGCAATCTGGGTCGCCAGGCCCTCGGACAGACTATGCAGGCGGTCGGGGTCCACGAGCATGCCCGCGCGCTCCATCTTGGCAAGCACCGGCACGAGCGGCATCTCGATGCCATCGAACACGTTGGCGGCGTTCTCGCGGGCCATGCACTCGCGCAACGGCGCCACGAGCGCCAACGTCAGGGCCGCAGTACGGGCGGCAGACGCCGGAGCGTCCTCACCAGCACCCTCTGCGCCGCGCGCCGCAGGCAGCGCCATCTGCAGATACGTATCGGCAAGATATGCCTCATCGAACTCGGAGCGATCGGAATCCAGCAGATAGGCAGCGACCACGGTATCGAAGATACGCGTGGAATCGACAGCGAGCGGATCCATGAGCTCGGGCTCAGAGGAATCGATGGGCGAAAGCTCATGCAGGAGTGCCTTCATATCCGGGCTCGCCACGCGGCCCTCCATAAACAGACGTGCGAGCACGCCGGCAATCACGCCGTGGACGAGGTTGAAGCCCTCAACCTCAGCCGCCGCACCGCCGTCGCCCTCCTCGAGCGAGAACAGGCCCTTGGACGTCGCCAACCACAGCGTGCGCGTCAGTCCAAAGAGCGCGCCCTCTTCCTTGTCGTCGTCCACCACGGCGGCGACCCACTCGCCGGCATCAATCGCGCGGGAGACCTCATCTGCAACGGCACCAAGCGCGTCAGTATCGCCGGCGGCTGCGCGCAAAACGGCGGGCATCTCAAACGTGCTGGCAGTGGCAGCAGCGCCACCCTCGCCGCCGATCAGCGCCAAGAAACGGTTCTGCATGGCGGTGATACCAAGCGTACCCAGCGCCGCAGACACCTCGTCGGCAGAAAACGCCGGGAAGGACGTCGCATCAAAGTCGAGCTCGACAGGCGCATCGGTACGAATGGTTGCGACCTTGCGGCTCAGTAGCGCGTCGTCGATATGCGCGCGCAGGTTCTCGCCCATCTTGCCCTTGACCTCGTCGGCATGCGCGATAACCTCGTCCAAGCTGCCGTACTGCGCGATGAGCGCGCTCGCCTTTTTGGGGCCGATGCCCGGCACGCCGGGAATGTTGTCGGAAGTATCGCCCTTCAGGCCGTAAAAATCGGGCACGAGCGCCGGTGTAATGCCGTGATAGAGGTCGTCCACGCTCTCGGGCGTCATAATCGCCACGTCGGACAGGCCTTTGCGGGTCGAGACCACGTTGACGTGCTCGGTCACGAGCTGATACATGTCGCGGTCGCCGGTCACCAGCAGCATGTCGCAGCCGGCTTCCTCGCCCAGGCGCGCCATGGTGCCCAGGATATCGTCACCTTCCCAGCCCTCGGACTGCAAAATCGGCACGTTGAGCGCAGCGAGCAGCTCCTTAATCATGGGAAACTGCGCGTGCAGGTCGGGGTCCATGGGCGGGCGCTGCGCCTTATACTGCGGCAGCATCTCCATGCGCACGCGCGGCTTGCCCTTATCAAACGCCACGACCACACCGTCGGGGTTAAAGGCGTCGATCATCTTGAGAAACATGTTTAAAAAGCCAAAGATCGCGTTGGTGGGGCGACCGTCCGGCGCGTTCATGGTGGGCGGCACGGCGTGGAAGGCGCGGTGCATGAGCGAGTTGCCGTCGATAACGGCAAAGGTGCGGCGCTTATCAGACATATTGAATACCTCGCTTTGGGCTGGGCACGATTTGCTCCCACCAGTTTACACGCTCCCCGCCTCGCGGCCACCGCACATCAAGCTCCTCCGCCACCGCGCGCCCGCGCGTGATACGATGGCTCACGGTACATTAACCAGCACGATCGATCCGAAAGGAGCCTGCGTCATGGAGCGTCCCTGCGCATGGAAAAAGTACACGCCACAGCAGATCGAGGAGCTCGAGGAGCTTTGCCGCGGCTATAAGCAGTTTTTGAGTGAGAACAAGACCGAGCGCCTGTGTGTCAAGGCCGGCATCAAGATGGCCGAGGAGGCGGGCTACGTCGACCTGGAGACCGTGATCGCCGAAGGCCGCGAGCTCAAGGCAGGCGACAAGGTGTACGCCGCCAACCACGGCAAGGACCTTATGCTCGTCAACCTTGGAACCGCCCCGCTCGAGCAGGGCTTTAACATCCTGGGCGCCCACGTGGACTCGCCTCGCCTGGACCTCAAGCAAAATCCCGCCTTCGAGGCCGGCGACATGGCCTACCTCGACACGCACTACTACGGCGGCGTCAAGAGCTACCACTGGGTGGCCTCCCCGCTCGCGCTTGTGGGCGTCATCTGCAAAAAGGACGGCACCACCGTCGACATCAACATCGGCGACAAGGCTGACGACCCGGTCTTTACCATCTCCGACCTGCTGATCCACCTCTCGAGCGAGCAGATGTCCAAGCCGGCCAAGGACGCCGTCGACGCCGAGATCCTCGACGTGATCGTGGGCGGCCGCCCCGTCAAGTTTGACGAGGACGACAAGGACGCCCCCAAGGAGCCCGTCAAGCAGATGTTCTTGGATATCCTCAAGGAACAGTACGATGTCGAGGAGGAGGACTTCCTCTCCGCCGAGATCGAGGTCGTGCCCGCCGGCCCCGCCCGCGACATGGGTCTCGACCGCTCCATGATTTTGGGCTATGGCCACGACGACCGCGTCTGCGCTTACCCCTCCATGCTCGCCCAGATCAACGTGGCAGACGTCGAGCGTACGAGTATCACGCTCATCGTCGACAAGGAGGAGATCGGCTCCGTGGGCGCCACCGGCATGACGAGCCGTTTCTTCGAGAACACCGTCGCCGAGATCATGACGCTCGCCGGCGAGAGCAGCCCGCTGGCCCTGCGCCGCGCACTCGCCCGCAGCCGCATGCTCTCCTCTGACGTGTCCGCCGGCTTTGACCCGGGCTACGCCGGCAAGTTCGAGACCAAGAACGCCGCCTTTATGGGTCGCGGCCTGTGCTTTAACAAATACACGGGCAGCCGTGGCAAGGGCGGCTCCAACGACGCCGACGCCGAGTACGTCGCTCTCATCCGCGACATCATGGACGAGGCAGGCGTGGACTTCCAGACCTGCGAGCTCGGCCGCGTCAACGCGGGTGGCGGCGGCACCATCGCCTACATCATGGCCGAGTATGGCATGAACGTCATCGACTCCGGCGTTGCCGTCCTGTCCATGCACGCCCTGTGGGAGGTCGCCAACAAGGCCGATATCTACGAGGCCTATCGCGGCTACAAGGCCTTCATCGAGCGCGCCTAACCAACCCTTCATCAGTTGCGGTGAAATACGGACTAAACTGGCCCATAAACGGCCAAAACAGACCGTATTCCACCGCAACTTCCTTTTTGGCAGAGGAGAGTCCATGCTGCAGGTCATCATTTCGCCCGCCAAGCAGATGCGTGCGGCCCAAGATGCTTTTGAAGTCCTGGGCATTCCACCTTTTGCGCACGAGACGGCTCGCCTCCACCGCGCACTGCTAGATATCGAGCGGAATGAAGGCAGCGGAGGTCTGCAGGCGCTCTGGAACGTGAGTGACAAACTGCTGGGGCCTTGCCTCAACACCCTGCATGAGTTTGGGCCCATCCTGAAAAACGGCGATCTCGACAATCCCGCACTCGCCCGTCACCTCTCCCCTGCCGTCATGTCCTATCACGGCATTCAATACCAGAGCATGGCACCCGAGGTGATGGATTCCGCGCAGCTCGCATGGCTGCAAGACCATCTGTGGATCCTATCGGGCCTTTACGGATGCGTACGCCCCTTTCATGCCGTTGAACCGTATCGGCTGGAGATGGGCGCGAAGCTTGCCGTCGACGATGCCCGAGACCTCTATGCGTTTTGGGGCGACAAGCTCGCACGGGCCATCGCTCCGGCAGGCTCCAACGCTACGATCGTCAACCTCGCCAGCGCGGAATACGCCAAAGCCGTTCTGCCCCGCCTCACCACCGATGCCACGGTCGTCACATGCCTCTTTGGCGAAGGCATCCGCAACGGCAAGCCCATCCAGCGCTCGACCGCCAGCAAAAAGGCACGCGGCTCCATGGTGCGCTGGATGGCAGAAAACAAGCTCGAGGATGTAAGCGGGCTCACCGCGTTCGACGTTGGTTATCGCCACTTTCCCGAGCTTTCAAATAAAAACACTTTGGTCTTCCTGAACGAACAGGCCTTGTAGGATCACCGCTACTTTTGAATGTGCCGCCTAGGCACGGCGTCTATTCCGCCAAGCCGTCGGCTTTGGCAATTTCATTTGTCGAGCCGTCCTGATAGGTAATCTTGACATGCTCAACCTCGGACACCGCAACACCCGTCGGAGGCTCCAGGCGCCATTCCGTCAGCGCAATGTCCATGGTCGTGGGAACGTCCCCCTGATCTTTGAGCTCGACCGACAGCGTCTTAAGCGACGCATCGAAGGTCACGCGCTCGATCTCTTCACCAGGAATGGAGCCACCGCTCAGCTGCAGCTGCACAAACTCGTCGCGCGGATACCAATAGTCGCCCGGCGCGGCCACCGTGTTACCACCAGCGACCTTCACCGTCATGATCGGCAGGGCATCGTCGGCCTCAAACTCCCAGGCAGCGCCGCCGCGACCACCATACGTCCAGATACAAAAGGCAATCACCAGCACGGCAAGCACCGCAAAGCCAATCGCGACAAGGCCATGGTGCGCACGGCTTTCCTCGGCCGATACATCCCATTGCGTCTCTCGATATAGATGCTTGTCTTCCATGTTCGCCTCCCCACAGGCACGCTCGTTGGCCCAATCGTACCCATTCAGGCTATACTTGAGCCCATGACATAACGGGGAGCTTGCAGGACAAGACGACAGGCTGAGATTGGGCGCGCCCGCCCTGACCCGCAAACCTGATATGGGTAATGCCAACGAAGGGAGCCGTGCCAATGAGCACACAGACCGAGCCCAAGCTCGTCACGCAAATCGACTTCGCCCGCGCCGGGCAGATCACACCGCAGATGAAGGAGGTCGCCGAGCGCGAGCATCGCGACCCCGAGTACATCCGCGAGCGCGTGGCCGACGGCCGCATCGCCATTCCCGCCAACATCGTGCATATCAAAAAGGGCATGCGCGCCTTTGGTGTCGGCGAGGGCCTGGCCACCAAGGTCAACGTCAACCTGGGCATCTCGGGCGACAAGGCCGATGCCGCCGAGGAGTGGAAGAAGGTCAAGATCGCCGAGGACTTTGGCGCCGACGCCATCATGGACCTCTCCAACTCGGGCAAGACGCGCCAGTTCCGCCAGCAGCTCATCGACGAGACGCCGCTCATGGTGGGCACGGTGCCCATGTACGACGCCATCGGCTACATGGAAAAGCCGCTGGTCAAGCTTACCAAGGACGACCTGCTCGAGGTCGTGCGCGCACACGCCGAGGACGGCGTGGACTTTATGACCATCCACTGCGGCATCAACAAATCGGTCATCAAGACCTTTAAGGAGACCGGCCGCCTGATGAACATCGTCAGCCGCGGCGGCTCGCTGCTGTTTGGCTGGATGGAGGTCACCGGCAACGAGAACCCCTTCTACGAGTTTTACGACGAGGTGCTCGAGATCTGCCACGAGTACGATGTGACGATCTCGCTCGGCGACTCCTGCCGCCCGGGCTGTCTCTACGACTCCAACGACGCCACCGAGACCGCCGAGATGATCGAGCTGGGCAAGCTGTGCAAGCGCGCCTGGGCCGCCGGCGTCCAGGTCATGGTCGAGGGCCCGGGCCACATGGCGCTCGACGAGATCGCCGCCAACATGAAACTGCAGAAGCGTCTGTGCCACAACGCCCCGTTCTATGTGCTCGGGCCGCTGGTGACCGATATCGGCGTGGGTTACGACCACATCACCGCTGCCATCGGCGGCGCCATCTCCGCCAGCTCCGGTGCCGACTTCCTGTGCTACGTGACGCCGGCTGAGCACCTGTGCCTGCCCAACGCCCAGGACGTGCTCGATGGCCTCATGGCCACCAAGATTGCCGCGCACGCCGCCGATATCGCCAAGAAGGTGCCGCACGCCCGCGACATGGACGACAAGATGGGCCAGGCACGCCGCAAGCTCGACTGGGATGCCATGTGGAAGTGTGCTCTCGATCCGGTCACCGGTAAGAAGCGCTACGAGGAATCCCCCGCCGCCACCGAGGGCACCTGCACCATGTGTGGCAAGATGTGCGCCGTCCGTACCGTCAACAAGGTGTTCGAGGGCACGACGATCGATCTTGGCATGGAGGATTAACGCGTCACTGGAGCCACAATCGGCAACAAGGTGCTCGTCAATTGTTGACATGTGAACATTTGCTTACATTTGCGTAAAGATTGCATCACCCGCCCGGGATCGGCATACAGCCGGCCCGGGCATCTTTATAATGCAGGCTTAAAGACCCATTTGATTCCGACCGGACAAGGGAGCGAACATGGATCGCAGTAAGGTACCCGCCGTCCTGTCCATCGCAGGATCCGATTCCAGCGGCGGCGCCGGCATTCAGGCCGACATCAAGACCATCACAGCGCACCGCCTGTATGCCGAGACGGCCATCACCGCCATCACAGCGCAAAACACACTGGGCGTCACCGCCGTGCAGAACATCTCCCCGGATATTGTCGCGGCGCAGATCGATGCCGTTTTTGACGATATCCGCCCCAACGCAGTCAAAATCGGCATGGTTTCCTCTGCCGAGATTATCGAGGTTATCGCCGACCGCTTGAGCGCATGGGATGCGCAAAACATCGTTGTCGACCCCGTCATGGTCGCCACCTCGGGCGCCCGTCTCATTGCCGAGGATGCCACCGAGGCGCTTACTCGTTGCCTGTTCCCACTGGCGACCGTTATCACGCCCAATATTCCCGAGGCCATGGCGCTGCTCGATTACGAGATCGATTCCGAGCGCACGCAGCAAAATGCCGCCATGCTCCTCACCCGCCGCTTTGGTTGCGCATCCCTCGTTAAGGGTGGGCATCTTGTCAACGAGGCCAACGATGTATTGGCCGAACCCGCGCCACTCGATAACGAAGGCAACCATATGGGCGATCCGCTCACCACGTGGTTCCGCCACAAGCGCATCGAGACCGGCAACACGCATGGCACCGGCTGCACGCTTTCATCCGCCATCGCCTGCGCATTGGCCCAGGGCATGGATCTTGCCGATGCCGTCAACGCCGGCAAGGCCTACTTAACGGGCGCTCTGGCCGCCGGCTTTGACATGGGCAAAGGCTCCGGCCCCGTCAACCACATGTGGCAGTACTAAATAGCCAGTAACCTGCCAAAAAAAGACAGGCTACCTTGCGCCAAAAACCGTCGCAACATTCGATGAAAATCGTGCAAACGCGAAAAATCATCGGATGTTGCGACGGTTTGATTTTAGATAGCGGTCGAGCAAAGGACCGGGGCGCCTATTCGTCGGCGAGCTGGATGCCGAGCAGGCCCGAGAGTGCCAACGCCTGCTCGGCATTAACCGTCAGGCCACACAGCTCATGGTAGTCGCCCGAGACGACAGGGGCCGCGAACGTACAACACGATACATCCACGCCGGAAAGCGGCGTCTTGAACACATCGATTCGCGTCAGGTCGCAGCCGTCCAAGCGCAATTGCCCCAGCTTTGCCCCCTGGAGTGCGGCCTCGGTCAAACGCGTGTCACGCGCAGCCATGGGGCCAATGTTTCCCTCCGAAAGGTTCGCATAGCTCAAATCGCACAATGTAAACGACACACTCGACAGACGCGCCCTGAGCAAGTTGAGTCCCGGTGCCGAGCAATCGACGAAGTCGCAGCGATTGAGCCAACAGCCTTCCATGTTGCAGCGGATAAAGCGGCAACCGCGAAACACCACGTCACGAAACGTCGAGCCGCTCCAGTCAACACCATCGAACTCGCAAGACCGGAACACGACGCCATCGAAGGTCGCGCCGTTCGCAACGTCATAGGCAAGATCCAAATCTTCGAAAGCGGTATTGGAGACGAGCTCATCGCCCTCGGCAAAGAGGTCGATGAGCTCGTCCATGCCCATATGGCAGCCAATCCGTTCGTTTACCCGGGCAAAACCACCACAAAGGTGCCTGTCCCCTTTGCGGTGGCTTGGGGCCGTGCTACTCACCGAGCATCTCTTTGAGCTTGGCTGCCACGGCGTGACCCAGGCTCTCGTGGCTTTCGGGCATCATATGCAGATAGTCGATATCGCCCGGCTCGGCAAACTCGGCGGCATTCAAAAAGTCGCAGCCAAACTGCTCGGCCACGTGCGCATAGTACTCGCCAAAATGCTCAGATGCCTCAACGGAATGCTCGTCAAAGTCGGTCATATACACATCGGCGATCTGCGGCTTGATCTTGATAGGAGCCATCAGCAGGATGCGCGGGCAAGGCGCAGCGTCGGTCCACGGAAACGCGCGGACGGCGCGAATCAGCGCCATGGCGCCACGGGCGATATCGGAAGCTGTCACGTTAAAGACCGTCTTACAGTCGTTGGTGCCCAGCATGATCACAATGGCGTCCAGCGGCTTATGGGCCTCGAGCAGCATCGGAAGCGCGCGAATACCGTTGAGGTTAGTGTCCAGATGGCACATGTCGTCGCGTACCGTCGTGCGGCCGTTGAGGCCTTCTTCAATTACATGCCAGCCCTCGCCTAAGTCACGTTGGACCACGCCACACCAGCGCACATCCTGCGCATAGCGCACCGCGGTACCGTCGCGCATGCCCGCCGGATCGTAACCATAGGTGTTGCTGTCACCAAAGCATAGAACGTTTTTCATCGTAAGCTCCCCACTCAATAAAAAGCCGACGGGAGCAGCCCCCGTCGGCTCGGTATATCGCATCACGCGCACCGTTTACAGGTACTTGCGCCAGTCGTCGTCATCCTCGTCATCCTCGGCAGCGGCCTGAGCCTGCTCGGCGGCACGGGCGGCTGCGGTGCGGGCGGCAACCTGAGCATAGGACTCCTCGTTGCGCTCGGGGAAGTTTGCCAGCACGTGCTCGAACTTGGCGAAGTCCTCGTCCCAGCGCGTAGAGGGCACGGCAAAGAAGACCTGCTTGACCTTGAAGTCGCCCGACGCGAGCTCCTTGCGGAAGAGCTCGGCCACGGCCTCGGCATCAAAGCCGTTGTTGTCGCAGCCCCAAGCACCCAGCACGAGCTTCTCGCGACCAAGCTCATCGCAGATGGCGAGCACAAAGCGAATGCGGTCGCGCAGGGCATCCAGCAGAGCATCGTCGCTCACGCGATACTCCTGGCGGGCGCGCCTAACGTTGGGCGCGGCGGCCACGATCACGTCGGCGTATGCATGCACGTGGTTGCGGTCGAAGCGCACCGCAGGCACCACCAGGGCGCGGTTACGATAGAGCTCGCAGTTGATGTTGCGGCGACGGTTCTCGCCGTACCACTTACGCTGCCTATCGAGAACGTTGTACAGATACGAATCGGCGCACAGCGTGGCCTCCTGGCCCAGATAACCCTGAATATATCCACCGCCCGGATTGGTAAACGAGGCAAAGGCGAGCACGGCCATGTCGCAGAACTGCGCATAGCCGCGACCGTTATCGAGGATTGCCTGCGTGGCGGAGGCATCAAGCACAGTGACCTCGGGCAGGACCGGAGCGGGCTCCTCAGCAGGCGCGGACTCAGCTTCGGCGATTTCCTCGGCAGGCTCCTCGACGGGCTCGGGCGCCGCCTCGGTCTCGGGCGCCGCCTCGACCTCGGTAGTCTCCGCGTTCTCGACGTCCTCGGCGACCTGCTCTTCGGCGGCCACAGCACTCTGAACCTTGGCCTTCATCGCCGCGACAAAGCCGGCAGGCATACCGTCAAACTCGCGAACACCGGCGAGCGAACGCTCGATATCCTTGGCGCACGCTTCGGACACAGTTGCCACGTGACGCTCGGCGGCCTTGGCACGGGCCTCGCGCTTGGGATTGGGCTGACCCGCTCGGTTGGACCTGCGGTTACGGTTCCTGTTGTCGACGTCTGCCATACGTGGCCACCTTTCCTGTCGCTGCCGCTATCGGCTTTTCCCATCCATGATACCCCGCCGCGTACAAAAAAGACGGCCCCGAAGGACCGCCTTTCACATCGTTTTACCGCGTCCGACAAGAAACGCTGCAATCCCCCGCGCTAGTCGCGACGACCGAGGATGTTCAGGATGCGCAGGAACACGTTGATGATGTCCACGAACAGGCTGGATGCCATGAGCACGGCGTTGGGCAGCGTGGGCGGCACCGTCGTTGCCACATAGGTGTCGTAGCCGATGAAGCCGGCAAACACCACGATCACGATCAGGTCGGTGATGGACTGCGAAACGCCCATGAACATCAGCACGATTTCAACCAGGATAGTGGCGAGCAGAATGCCAAAACCGATGCCATATACGCGCTGGAAAAACTTGGGGAACGTCACGCCCAGCGCACCAAAGACAAAGGTGATGGCGGCCGTGGCGATAAAGGCAGTGTTGATGGTAGGCAGGTCGTAGTTGGCAAGGCCAAACGACGCGGTCAGGCCAAAGGTACTCGCAAAGATTACGTAGCCCACAAGGGACAGGCCCACGGACTGCTTGCCCGCAGCAGCCGACATCATGACCATGCCGACGATGGTTAAAATAAACGAGCCAAAGACCAGCGGTAGGGCGGCGCCGCTCATCATCATGCGCGCAAACGACATGGTGCTCGTAAAGTAGGCGCCGGCACCCATGGCGCAAAAGCCCAAGAAGATCAGGGCGGACATGGCGAGATTGTACGCGCGCGGCGACATCTCCTTGGCGCGGCTTGCGCCGGTCTCGACGGGGCCGTTCTGATAGCCCTGGATATCGTTCATACTTCGTCCTTTCAAAAAGCGCCACGACAGCGCCGTAGGTGACAAGATCCCTGCCATTGTACCCGAATGCCGTGCGCTCTTACCTGCGGCGCTCGCCCTCAAGCGTGCGGTCAAACGCCCATACCCACCAACGCATCACATGCGTCTGCGAGCCATCCGCCCGCTCACGCGTTTGGTCCTCCAGATACAACTCGGTCGCATGTCCGCCAAAACGCACCTTATAGGTTGCCGTACGAATGCCGTGAACCGTCAGGCCAAACCCAGTGGTCGAGACAATCTCGTCAATCGTAAAGCAACGACCGTCGACCCAGCAGACGGTGACCGGCACGACCTGTCCGCCCGCGAGGATGCGAGCCACGACGTCCACATACTGCTTGTGCACGCGCCGAGTTTTGCCATCTGTCTGTCGATATTCCATGCTTCCCATTATCGAACGCATGTTTGCATATTGTAAAGCGAACAGACTGTGGTTTTGGAATGTCGGAGCGAACGCGCGTGTCCGCATGGCGTGATAGCAAAAAGAACACCCACGGTCAACAGGGCTAATATTCAATTTTAGTGCCAAAAAATTACTTCTCCCATCAGAACTCGGCAAAGAAACCCGCAGGAGGTGATACGATTTATCATGTTTCTGTAACGTGCCTGCAAACTTCGAGAAAGCCCATATATGGACGTAACGTTCTCAACCTTCCTCGGCCAAATTGTGTCGAACCCAGTCCTTGCCGTCACCGTGATCCTCGCGTTGGGCGCCATCTTCGTCAATGGATGGACCGACGCGCCCAACGCCATCGCGACCTGCGTCACCACGCGCTGCATGCCCGCCCGCGCCGCCATCCTCATGAGTGCCGCATTCAACTTCCTCGGCGTGCTCATCATGACGCACTTTAACGCGAGCGTCGCCAACACCATCTCACATATCGTCGACTTTGGCGGAAACAGCACCATGGCGCTCGCCTGCCTGTGCGCGGCGCTGTTCTCCATCGTCGTCTACGGCGCCACAGCGTCGCGTTTTGGCATCCCCACCTCGCAAAGCCACAGCCTTATCGCCGGCCTGACCGGTGCCGCCATCGCCCTCGGCGGCGCGAGCAGCGTCAACGTCCACGAGTGGATGAAGGTCATCTACGGCCTGGCGCTCTCCATCGGTCTGGGCTTTGTCATGGGCTGGGTCCTGTGCAAACTCGTCTCTATTCTGTTTGCCGTCGCCAATAGGCGACGTGCCAACGTCTTCTTTAAATACGCTCAGATTGCGAGCGCTGCGGCCATGAGCTTTATGCACGGCGCGCAGGATGGACAGAAGTTCATCGGCGTGCTCTTTTTAGGCGTGGCCTTTGCCAGCGGCCAGACGAGCGTCGGCGATGCCGGCATCCCCATCTGGATTATGCTGCTATGCTCGGCCACCATGGGCATCGGCACCAGCGTGGGCGGCGAGCGCATCATCAAGTCCGTTGGCCAGAGCATGGTCAAGCTCGAAAAGTACCAGGGCTTCTCCGCCGACCTGGCGGGCGCCGCGAACCTGCTGCTTGCCACCCTTACCGGCATCCCCGTGTCCTCCACGCACATCAAGACCTGCGCCATCATGGGCGTCGGCGCCGTCAAGCGCCTTTCGGCCATCAACTTCGGCGTCGTCAAGGACATGATGTTCACCTGGTTCTTCACCTTCCCCGCCTGCGGACTCATCAGCTTTGTCATGGCCAAGCTGTTCATGATGTTCATCTAGTCAAAACGAGCGTCCATCCGGACCGCAAAACTTCGCCCACCCGTCTTCGCCTCGAAAGGACCCACTCATGGCAAAGAAACCCGATTCGTTCTACTTTGACAACTACGTCGCCTGCGCCGACCTTGCCGTCCAGGCCGCCGAGCTGCTTACCAAGATTTTCGAGAACTTCGATCCCGCGAAGATTCACGATATGCTCGACAAGATGCACGCGATCGAGCATGCGGCCGACAAGAAGCACCATGAGCTTGAGGACGCCCTGCTCACGGCCTTTATCACCCCGCTTGAGCGCGAGGACCTGGATCTGATGAGCTGCTCGCTCGACACCGTGCTCGACCGTATCGAGGGCGTCGTGCAGCGCGTCTACTTCACCAACATCCAGAGCATCCATCCCGACGCCATCGTCATCGCCCACAAGGTGACCGACGCCTGCCGCGCCATGAAGGACCTGATGGTCGAGCTGCCTAACTACCGCAAGTCCAAAACGCTGCGCGAGCTCGTCATCCAGATCAACACCATCGAGTCCGAGGCCGACGAGCTCTATATCAACGCCATGCGTAACCTGCACGTTAACGGCAAGGACCCGCTCGAGGTCATCGCTTGGCGTGACGTGTACGCCTTCCTGGAGTACTGCGCCGACTGCTGCGAGAATGTGGCCGATGTCGTGGATTCGATTGTCATGAAGAACAGTTAATTGGGGGCACATGTCCCACCGGTCGCGGGCCCGGCCACTAATAACCTTTTTCACTCCGGCTGCAAGCAGAGTCGTTCAAAAGGTTATTAGTGGCCGGGCCCGCTCCCTTATGCACCACCATTGGGAACTTTGGCTGATAGATTTAGCGCGACGGGGGTTTGGCTGAAGGGACCTTTGGTATCCGTTCGGACACTTTGGCCCTTGATGAGCGTTTGGCTGATTGCTGCTTTGGGTACTCTTTGGGTTACTTTTGGTTTGTTTGATTTTTAATTTTAGGAGGGCTTGTATGTCTTATTTGGATCTGGCTCGTGGTCGGTATTCTTGTCGTTCTTTTGAGGACCGTTCTGTTGAGCAGGCTGTGGTGGATGCCATTGTTGAGGCTGGGCGTATTGCTCCTTCTGCTTGTAATAATCATCCAGCCCGTGTGATGGTGCTGGATACGCCTGAGCTGTTGGAGAAGGCTGCTGCTTGTCAGCCTCGGTTTGCTCGTGATGGGTCTATCTTTGGAGCTCCGCTTGTCTTCCTTATTTGCAGCGTTACCGATGATGCTTGGGTGCGCCCGTATGACCAGATGAATTCCAGTGAAATCGATACGTCCATCGTGTGCGACCAGATGATGATGGAGGCCACCGAGCAGGGCCTGGGAACGTGCTGGGTATGCCATTTTAAGCCTGAGGTGGCACAGGAGCAGTTCAATCTGCCCAAGGGCGTCTATCCCTATCACATGCTCGTCTGTGGCTATCCCGCCGACCACATCGCCGATCCCGAGCATCGCGAGGCCCGCACTATTCCCCTCTCCAACTTCCTCCTCAAGTAGTTTTTAGACATACCTTAAAATCTACCTTTTACCACGCGCCCTTCGCCGAGTTCTGTCCTATCGCATGCAGAGCTCGGCGTTTTGTTTCCCAACCCGTATACAGCCACAAAAAAGGAGCCCGCAGGTGCGAGCTCCTCTTAAGGACACTAGATTGTAGCTCTGATGCTAGTCCAGGTCGTCGGCAGCAAAGTTGTCGATCGGGGCAAAGGGATCGGCCACGGGGACAACCGGGTCAGCGACGGGCAGCGGCTCGGCGGGAACAGTCACCGCAGGAGAAGCGGCAGAACCGACCGGCGTGGAGGCCATGAGGTCGGCCGGGAAGGAGTTCTGGGCATCGTCCATGAAGTGCTGGATGAGCTTGAGATACTCGGCCTTGAACTCCTCACGGGAAGCCTTGAGACGATCGATTTCCTCGAGCTCGGCCTGCTTTTCGGTCAGAGCCTGGCGGATAACCTCGCGGGCCTTGGCGTCAGCCTCGTTGCGGATACGCTCAGCATTCTCGTTGGCATCGTTGACGATGGTCTCAGCGGTCTGCTGGGCAGCGATCAGGGCAGCGGAAATCTGGCGCTCCTGAGCGGAGAAGTCAGGGGCGGGAGCAGCCACGGGGGCGGCAGGAACGGCTTGGGCGGTGGCATCCTGAGCCTGGGCAAGCTGAGCCTGCGCATCGGCAAGCTGCTGCTCGGTAGCAGTCAGACGACCCTTAAGGTCGACGATCTTAGCGAGCATAGCGTCAACCTCGGAGGACAGTGTCTCCAAGAAGACGTCGACCTCGGCAGGATCGTAGCCACGCTTGGCCTCAGAGAAAGTCTGAGCCTGGATGTCTGCAGGGGTAATAGCCATAACAAGTCTCCTTTTTCATCGCCTCGGCGCTACACGCCCGACGTAAGTTACTAAGTCAGTTCTACACAAGTATACCTATAAGAAGCTGCAGAACCAGCCTCTGCACCAACTGCAACGCAATAATCGCAACGACCGGCGAAAAATCGATACCGCCCATCGGCGGAATGAAACGACGGAACAGGTTGAGCCACGGACCGCACACGCTATCGAGCACCGCAGCAATATCCTGAAGTAAACCACCCTGCTTCATGGGAATCCACGTCATAAAGCAGTAGACGACAATGAGCGTGGAATAGAAGTTGAACAGCGTGTTGACCAGCTGGACGATAGTGTAGATGTTGATGGGAATCTCCTCGTCTTGTCTTTACTTAAGGTAGCCGTCGGCACGAAGCTTCTTGAGATCGGAATCTTTGACCTCGCAACCGGCGGGCAGCACCATGAACACGCGGTCGCCTACCTCCTTGACCGTGGCGCCCAGACCGCAGGCAAAGCCGTAAGAGAAGTCCAAGACGCGCTTGGCAACTTCGGTGCGTACGCCCACAAAAATCAGTGCAACAGGCTGCTTGGTGCGAACGCGGCGCACCACGGTCTCCACGTCGTCATAGCTCTCGGGGCGCAGGACATAGGCCGGCAGCTGCGGCGTGGCGTTGATGATATTGCTCGCATAGGCCGAGGCATCGCTCGGCGCAGGCGCGGGCGCAGCGGCGGCACGGGCGCGGGTGTTCTCGGCGTAGCTCGACGGCGTGTCATAGGCACCAGGACGATAACCGCTCGCAACGCTGTCCTGCGAGCGCGAAGGCGGGTTATACGTCGTGGCATGGCGGGAGTCATCGCCGACCAGCTGACCGGAGCGCGTATACACGGCAACCGACTCAGCTTCACCGCGGCGCGTCTGACCAAGCAGGCCGTTGCTCGGCTCGTCTTGGGTGTAGAAGCCCTCGCCCGAAGCACCGCTGTAGCCGTTGCCCTGATAACCATCGTCATAGCCGTCATCGTAGCCGTAGTCGTCGTCCTGGCCATAACCCTGGTCGTAACCCTGCTGGCCGCCCAGGTGCATCTTATTTTTAATCTCGTCAAGGAAGCCCATGGTTGTGTCCTCTCGCGGTTTAGTGCAGGCGCCCCGATAATCAGTGCGCACTTCAGAGCCTTATTTTACTGCAAACTCCGGGCTAAATACTACCCTGCCCAGGCGAACGAGCGTAGAGCCCTCCTCAAGGGCAGGCTCAAAGTCCTCGCTCATGCCGCAGGAAAGCTCAGGCAGGTTCAAATCGGGATGCGCCGCCTCCAGCTCATCCCTCAGCTCACGAAGCCCCGCAAAGGTGCGGCGTGCCAAATCCTTATTCCCCCGGGGCGCCATAGTCATAAGCCCCTGCACGCAAATTCCCTCAAGCTCCGCAAGCTCACCCGCGGCGGCGCGAATCTCATCGGGCGAAAAGCCTCCCTTCGACTCCTCACCACTCACATTGACCTCAATGAGCACACGCTGGAGGCCGGCGAGCTCGCCTGCCTCAATCTTGCGGACAGCACGGCTCGAGATCGCCTGCGCCAGATGCAGCGAACCCACCGAGTGAATCAGCTCGGCTGAGCCCAGCACCGCATTGATCTTATTGGTCTGCAGGTTGCCGATCATATCGAAGCGCACCTCGGGCAGCTCCGGATGCTCCGCCAGACCCGTGAGCTTGCGAACCAGCTCCTGCGGGCGGTTCTCGGCAAAATGGCGATACCCCGCCTGGATGGCGGCAACGGTCTCATCGACACCAACGGTCTTGGACACGGCAATGAGGCGCGCGGCGTCGTGGGGGCGGCCCGCGCGATCGAGCGCCGCATAAAAACGTTCCAGAATCTGCTCGCGGCGAGCGCGCATCAAGTCCAAATAGTTATCCATTGCCAATCGCCTCCGCTGACAGCCAAACAAGTAGTCCCATGCTAACGCAAGAGCGCGGTCCCGCATGTGCAAGGCCGCGCTCACTTAGGTATTTACAATCTTTCGACGAACGGGGTCACTTACTCCTCGTCGTCCTCGCCATCGTCCTCGTCCTCAAGATGATCGAGCAGGTAGCGAAGACCCTCGCTGACCTCGTTGGCGGGCACCTTGGCAACGTAGCGCGCGTCGACGGCGGGCCTCATGATAACACCCTCGCCCGAAGGCACGCGCATGCTCTCGAGCTCATCCTCGTCCACACGGGCGATATCGCCGGCAGTCATGCGCTGTCCGGTCAAAAGGAAGGTCAGACGGCAGGCGGCATCGATAGAGATCGAGGCAATGCGATCCAAGTAGCGCGAAACCATGATGGCGCGGCGCAGGTCGTCGTAGTTGCTGTCATCGTCCATAAAGTCGCCCGTATCCATACGGTTAAAGGTGCGGAAGAACTTCTCGTATGCCGCATGCACCGGCTCGTCCTCGACGGCCAGGTTGCAAATGATGGACATGTCGTTGGTGACGAGCGCAGAAAGCGACGAGCCTAGCACCTGGTACACGGCCTCAGCCTCGGCCTCGACCGTGCCGACAAGCTCCTGGGGCAGCGAGATGTCGGCCTTGATCATATGACGCGTGGCACGGCAGATCTGACGGACCTTATCGGTCATGCGCTGCAGGTTAAAGTCGACGTAGATAATCGTCTGCAGCAAGCGGAAGTCGGAGGCGACCGGTGACTGCGTGGCGATCAGGTTGTAGCAGACGGCCTCCAGGTTGGCGCAGCGCGCGTCAATCGAAAGCGTGCGCTTCTTGGTCTTGGTGGCGAGCTTGCGGTCGTCGGTCACATAGGCCTTCACGGCATCGTGGAGGGCCAGATCGACGGCCTCATAGATGCTCAGCATCTCGTGACGGGCCTCGACGAGCTGACGGGAAAACAGTTTGCGCATGGTTCACTCCAATCAGTTGGGTGCGGTCATGCCGCCCGCACAGTGAATACGCACCGGACTAGGTCCGATCGGCTTGGGACTAGTCGCACCGATCAGCCAAAGCGGCCGGTGATATAGTCTTCCGTCCGCGAGTCCACCGGGCTGGTGAAGATCGCGTCGGTTTGACCATACTCGATGAGCGTGGCGGGCTCGCCGGCAACTTCCTGCAAGAAGAATGCGGTGTAGTCGCTGATACGAGCTGCCTGCTGCATTGAATGCGTGACGATGATGATCGTCATCTCGGGCGCCAGCTCGGCCATCAGATCCTCGACCTTAGAGACGGACGTGGGATCGATGGCGGAGCAGGGCTCGTCCATCAGGAGAACATCGGGTTGCACCGCAAGCACGCGCGCGATGCACAGACGCTGCTGCTGACCGCCCGAGAGCGCCAAACCATCCTTGTTGAGCTGATTGGATACCTCTTTCCAGAGGTTGGCGCGCTTGAGCGATTCTTCCACGATGTCATCGAGGTCGCTTTTGCTAGTCACGCCCTGCAGACGAGGGCCAAAGGCGACATTCTCGTAGATGGATTTGGGAAACGGGTTGGGCTGCTGAAAGATCATGCCCACACGACGACGGAGGTCGACCGGGTCGACACCCTCGGCATAGATATCATTGCCGTCGAGCGTCATGGTGCCCGCGACGCGCGTACCCTCGATCAGATCATTCATGCGGTTGATGCAGCGCAAAAACGTCGACTTGCCGCAGCCCGAAGGGCCAATGAAGGAGGTGATGGCGTTTTTGGCGATGTTGAGGTCAAGCCCCGTCAGCGCATGAAAGTCACCGTACCAAAAGTTGAAATCCTTGGCCGTAATGGCCGCTTGCTCCAGCGTGGGAGCGGACTGATAAACGGACATGGGACTCCTTAACTAGCGACGCTTGCGCGACAGGAAGCGCGCAAACAGGTTGAAGGCCAGAATGATCACCATCAGCAAGAGCGCGGTGCCATAGGCTGCGTTCATGTTGATGCCGTCGTTGGCAAGCAGGTACAGGTGAACCGTCATGGGGCGGCCGGAATCGAGCGGCGAAATAGGTAGATTGATGGCCTGGCCCATGGTGTAGAGCACCACCGCGGTCTCGCCAATGGCACGGCCGATGGCGAGGACGATACCCGTGGCAATACGGCCAAAGGCAGAAGGAAGCACGATCTTGGAGACGACCTGCCACTTGGTGGCGCCCAGGCCGTACGCACCCCACCGGATATAGCGCGGAACGGCGCGAATGGCCTCTTCGGTGGTGCGCATGACGATGGGAAGCATCAAGAGCGCAAGCGCCAGAGCGGCCGAGACCATCGAAAGGCCCAGACCCATAGCCTCGACAAACAAGGCGTAGCCAAACAGGCCCATAACGATGGAGGGCACCGAGGCCAAAGCGTCAGCAGCGTAGCGAATGAGCTCGACGATCTTGCCCTGCTTGGCGTACTCGGCCAGATAGACGGCTGCCAGCACAGCGATCGGCGTGCAGATAAGCATGGCGAGCGCCGTCACATAGACGGTCGAGACGATCGTGGGCCAAATACCGCCCTCGGCGTTGACGCCCTGGGGCCAACCGAAGATAAAGTCGAGCGAGATGTGTGGCAGGCCGTTGATGACCACGTAGGCGATGATAGCGACCAGCACCAGCGTGGTGATGTATGCCGCGGCACGGAACACGCCAAGCATGATCTTGTTGGACAGGTCCTTGTTGATGCGGCCCTTCTTGCCGTGGGAAAGGGCACGCTTGATGCGCTCGCGCGACGAGGTCGTATCGACCGTCGTGTCAACGGAATCGGACATAGCCTACCCCCTCTTCTTCTTGGAAACCAGGCGGACGATGCCCACCAGCGTGGCGGAAATGATAAACAGGACCACGCCCATGCCGAACAGCGCCGAGCGATGCAGACCCGAGGAATAGCTCATGTCGAGCGCAATCTGGCTCGTGAGCGTCGAGATGGGGCTCGCAATGCTGTCGGGAATAACCGGGGCGTTACCCACGACCATGAGCACGGCCATGGTCTCGCCGATGGCACGGCCCATACCCAGCACGATGGCATCCACGATACCCAGCTTGGCGGCAGGTAACACGACCTTATAGATAGTCTGCCACTTGGTGGCGCCCATGGCATACGATGCCTCGCGAATGCCCATGGGAATGGAATTGAGAGCATCGATGGTAAGCGTCGTGATGGTGGGCACGATCATAATGGCGAGCACGAACCACGCCGTCAGCGCGCCAAAACCAAGACCGCCGGTCAGTTGTGCGATAAACGGGCGGATGATGATCATGCCAAAGAAGCCATAGATGATAGAAGGGATGCCGGCCAACAGGTCAACGGCAGGGCTGATGAGCTTGCGCACGCGCTTGCTGGCGATCTCGACCAGATACACGGCCGTGCCCACGCCTAGGGGCACACCCATGGCGAGCGCGCCGACGGTCACCAGACCCGAGCCGGCAAGCAGCGACACGATGCCGTAGTGACCCTCAGAGGGCGCCCACGTAAAGCTAAAGAAGTCCGCCAGACCGATGTCGGTAAAGACGGGCAGCGCCGAGTACGTGGTAAAGACAAAAATCAGGATGACGGTAACAACCGCCAAGAACGCGCAGGCAAAGAAGATCCACTGCAGCGCCTTCTCCTTGATATAGGTGCTGCGCGATACGAGCGCCAGCTCGCGCTTCTTGGGCGCCTGACCATTCTGCTCAGTCTGGGAGTTTTCCTGTGCTTCCATGCTACTCACTCCCCTTCTCGTCGTTGGTGACGGGGATAAAGCCCGCCTCGCGAATCTGCTTGTCCATCTTTTCGGACGTCACATAGTCGATGTAATCCTGCGCCTGCTGCGAAGGCGCACCCTTCACAAAGAAGTAAAGGTCGCGTGAGATGGGATAGCCGCCGCTCGCGACCGTCTTCTCGGACGCCTCAACATGATTGACCGAGACGGCCTTGACCGAGGTCTTGGCGTTGAGGCTATCGACGAAGCCCAGCGAAATGTAGCCAATGGCACCGTGCGAACGAGATACCACGTCGCGCACCTGGCCCGTGCCCGAAAGAACGGCCGAGCGGCGATCGAACGGGGTGCCGTCCATCACGATGGTGCGGAATGCTTCACGCGTGCCGGATGCCTCGTCTCGGTTGATGACCTGAATCTTCAGGTCCTCGCCACCGACCTCTTTCCAATTAGTAATCTTGCCGGCATAGATATCGCGGAGCTGCTCGGTCGAGAGGTTATCGACCGGGTTATCGTCGTTCACGATGACCGCGATACCGTCGTGGGCAATGACGATGGGAGTCAGGCCCAGATCCTGTTCGTCGGCATTGAGTCCACGGGAGGAGCTGGCGATATCGGCCGTGCCAGCGCTGACGGCTTCGATGCCAGCGGAAGAGCCCAAACCGGAAACGAGCACGTCGATGCCGGTCTCCTCCTTAAAGCCCTCTGCCGCAATCTCGGCGATAGGAAGGCAGGTCGTGGAGCCGGCCACGGTAATGGAAGAGGTAGAAGATCCCGAAGAACAGGCGCACAGCGTAAGCGTAAGCACAGCGGCGCTCAGGACCGATACGATCTTTCTCATAGCATCACGCCAATCGCGGCATGGCGCCCACAGGTGCCGTCCTCGTTACGGTAGGAATAAAAGCGGTCGTTCTGACGCACAGTCGAAAGCTGGGTATCCACGATATTATCCGCGTCCACACCGATATCTACCAACGCCTCACGAATGGCGGCAGATAGATCGAGCATGCGAGAAGCGCCCGCATCGATGCACGAAAACTCGGCGGCAAAGCGATCCATGAGCTCTTGGGAAACCTCGTACTCGTCACCCAGGATATGGGGCCCGATATAGGCGGAAACGTCGCTCGCATCGCAGCCGGCAGCATCGCAAAGCGCCTGGCACGCCTTGGCAGAAATACGTGCAATCGTGCCCTTCCAACCGGAGTGCACCACGGCAAATCCGCCGGGGGCCACCAGCACCACGGGTACGCAGTCGGCAAAGCAGAGCAGCACGGGCACGTTATACGCCGTACAGACGATGGCATCGCAGCCCTCGGCAATCTGCTCGCGAACAGCCTCAAGATCATCGGCGCCGTTCGAAGTCACCGTAACGATATGGTCACCATGTACCTGATTGGGCACGAGCAGATTATGCTCGCACTCAGTGGCGCCCATAGCTTCGAGCGCTCGACGACGATTTTCTTGAACAGCAAAGGGGTCATCGCCTACATGCGAGCCCAGGTTGAGCGAGGAGTACGCATCTTCAGAAACGCCACCGGTGCGCTCGGTAAAGGCAAAGCGGACATCGGATGTCGCGCCCTCCACCAACGTAACTCCATCATGGTCGACACGCGAAACGTTGTCCGCACGTGCTGCCATACTAAAGCCTCCTAATAACACAAGTACCGCGGCGTCGCCGCGCAGTCCGCGTTTATACGGCTGTCATACTTCCTTAAAAGGATACCCGCAGCGGTAGGGACCAAACGTAAAGGGAACGTAAGGAGATTGGAGGCTTTCGTTTACAAACGAGAAACAAAACGGGGTGCATCCAAATGGACACACCCCGTGCAGGTCGTTGAGAAAAACGAACTAGAAGCTACCGCGCTTCAGGAAGTCGGGAAGCTCGAACTGGTCGTTGCCAAAGTTGGGCAGCTCGGTACCACCGACGTTGCGGGTCGGAGCGGCCTGAGCCGGGCTGGCAGCCGGAGCGGTGCGCTGCGGCTCAGCGGAGGCAGCGGCCTTGCTCTGAGACTGCTGAGCAGCAAAGAGCTCATCCTGACGGTTGACGTTAGAGTCGGAGAAGCCCGTAGCGATGACGGTGATACGCACCTGATCGCCCAGGGACTCGTCGACAACGGTACCGAAGATGATGTTGGCCTCGGGGTCGACGGCGTTGGCGACAACGTCGGCGGCATCGCTGATCTCCTGGATGCCCAGGTCCTTGGAACCGGCGATGGAGAGCAGCACGCGCGTGGCACCATCGATGGAGCTCTCGAGCAGCGGGCTGGAGATGGCCTGCTGGGCAGCGTCGACGGCACGAGTATCCCCAGAAGAGGTACCGATACCCATCATGGCGGTACCGGCCTGCTTCATGATGGTCTTAACATCGGCGAAGTCCAGGTTGATGATACCGGGGACGGTGATGAGGTCGGTGATGCCCTGGGTGCCCTGGGAAAGGACGCCATCGGCAATCGCGAAGGCCTCGAGCATGGTGGTCTTCTTCTCGGCGATGTCGAGCAGCTTATCGTTAGGGATGACGATCATGGTGTCGACGCAATCGGAGAGGGTCTTGATGCCCTCCTCGGCGCTCTTCTTGCGCTTGCGGCCCTCGAAGGTGAAGGGCTTGGTCACGACGGCGACGGTCAGTGCGCCGACCTCGTTCATCGCGATATCGGCAACGATGGGAGCAGCGCCGGTACCGGTGCCACCGCCCTCACCGCAGGTGATAAACACCATGTCGGCGCCAGCAAGCGCCTCGGCAATGTCGTCGCGGGACTCATCGGCAGCCTTGCGGCCAACCTCGGGATTGGCGCCGGCGCCCAGGCCGCGGGTAAGGTCGGTGCCGATGTGCACCTTGATATCGGCATCAGAGATCGCGAGTGCCTGAGCATCGGTGTTGATGGCAACAAACTCGACGCCGCGGATACCCTCTTCGATCATTCGATTGACCGCGTTGGTACCGCCGCCGCCGACGCCGACCACCTTAATGACGGCAAGGTAGTTGTTGATCTCTGTCTCGTGCATGTCGGTCCTCCGAACAAAGGTTATAGCCATAGCATGGGTCGACCCCTGCGCACATTAACCTTCAGGTTGAAAGTAAATGCAAAGGTAAACCGTATTATGTTTGCACATTATGAACGTATCAGTCAAATAATTGACCGTGAAAACCAAACAAACCAGATAAACGGCGTGGTATGGCCCCTCAACAAAGCATCAACCAGCGCTACGAGGTCGGAGCATTCCTAAATGTGTAGTTGCCCGGAGAGCGCACATTGATATACGTTACGCCCTCTACCTGCGAAAGCAACTTGGTGACTACGCGTTCCTTCTTGGCGATATCGTCCGAATCGCCCAGCGACACCTCAATGCCGTTATTGAGGTTTGCCGAGATGGCTTCGACCGAAGGCGTGGAAATATCCTTGACTTGTCCCAAGAACTCGCTCGAAAAACCACGCACATAATCCAGGCCGGCCTTAACGGCTTTGGAGTTAACCGCCTGGCCGGAAACCGGAGCGACATCCGCCGAGACATCAGTCAACAACACCGCGCCATAATGCTTGGCGAGCGCCAGCGCGGCATCGATTCCGGTCAAGGTATTTGAGCCCTGCCCTGTCGTGATGACGTTGCCCTGGTCGTCCACTTCGACCGACGTCGACAGCGGGGCGATCCAGGTGTCATCGTCTCCGATAGCCCAGGCAAGGTCGTCGGAGCTGATATACGCAATGGCGATAACTTTACGCTCCGTCGGCGTGATGATAAGCGTATGGGGAAACTGGCGCTGGACATCCACGCCCGAAACCCACGGGTTCTGCTTGAGATCCTCGGTAATCTGGTCGGGATCGACGTTAAAAAGCGACGTTCCCTCGGGCAAGTCGATCAGCTGGATAGCATCGTGCTTCGTCACATGCTCGCTGCCTTGAATCTGAATATCAGTGGCAGTAAACAGTCCAGAGTTGATCACCACGATGGCAACGACGACGAGCACGGCCAAGACGGCCAGAACGCCGCCCACGATTTTGCCTTTGCCTGTAACGACAGAAGCGGCGTCTGATGTTTTATTTGCCATCGCTCCAAGTGAAGATAACGGGTTGAAACCTTTTTTACTCGAAGGCTTCTTGGCGGTAGCCGGCACCGATGTCAGCGAGCGCGGTTTCGATGCGCCCAGCGTGCGACCTGGACGCGCCGCTTTAGTTCCCGTCGAGGGCTTGGGAGCTGCCATGGGACGGGCAGGCTTGGCGCCCATAACAGGCTTTGACGTCACCGAGGGACGCGAGGACTTTTTTGCGGCCGGACGATTACCGAGCTGCGAGCCGACGACCGGAAGACTGGTCTGTCGAGCATGCCCGACAGACTTAGAGCGCGCGACGGTATTGCGTTGAGGTTTGGCAGGCGCGCCGGAACGCCCTCCGGCGCGGCGGAAGGTGGGTTTCGATGCTCTAGAAGCCGAGGAATTTAACTTCCGGTCTGAGCTCGATGCCATACGCCTCCCTCACCTTTCCGTGCACATGTCTAATAACCGCGGCAACGTCATCGGCCGAGGCAGTTCCGTTATTAACGATAAAATTAGCGTGAACGGGCGAAACTTCCGCGCCGCCAATCGAAAAACCCTTTAATCCACAATCCTCGATAAGCTTGCCCACACTCGCATCGGGCGGGTTGCGAAAGACAGACCCGCAGGATGCGCGACCCATGGGCTGCGTACGCTTGCGCCTTGTAAGGTACCGCTCCATGCGCTCGCGAATGTCGGCCTTGGGCGCCGGTTTAAGCTTGAACACGCACTCGAGGATGATCTCATTGCGGGGAAGGCTACATTCGCGGTAGCCCCAAGTGATCTCGGACCCCGCATAATGCTTGATACCGGATGCCGGGTCAAACGTTACGACATCCTCAACCAGCGAGCCAATCCACTCGGTCCGTGTGCCGGCATTCATGGATATCGCACCGCCGACCGAACCAGGAATGCCAACGGCAAACTCAAGGCCCGAGAGGCTACGCGACAGGGCATCGTTGACCAGGCGCGCAAACATCACGCCCGCACCGACCGTCAGCGTACAACCGTCATCGGCAACAACCGTGCGCTGAAACTCACGTCCGAGCGAAATGACGGCACCGCGATAACCGCCATCGGCAACCAGCAGATTGGAGCCCTTGCCGATGATGACCCACGGCACCTGCTCGCGATCGAGCACCGCCACGGCGCGGCGGAGGGCATGATAGCTATGGCACGTCACAAAGAGGTCGGCCTTGCCGCCGATACGATAGCTCGTATGACGCGCAAGGCGCTCGTCCTCGATCACATCCGTGTCGATCATGCCCGAGAGCGCCATGACGGCGTTAAACAGACCCATTAGACTTAAGCGTCTTTCTTGGCAGTCAGATACTCAATGAACTCGGGACCGACGGTCGTAACGTCGCCGGCACCCATGGTGAGCAGCAGGTCGCCCTCGCCCACCATCTGCTCGAGCTCCTGATTGAGCTCAAGACGGCTGGAGCAGTACACGACCTCCTTGCCAGGATGCTTGGCGCGCACGGTATCGGCAAGCATCTTAGAGGTGACACCCGGAATGGGCATCTCGCCAGCCGAGAACACATCAATCAGCAGCAGTTTATCGGCATTGGCAAATGCATCGGCAAAGTCGTCGCACAGGGCCTGCAGGCGCGAATAGCGGTGCGGCTGGAACACGACATCGACGTGCTTGTAGCCCAGCGAGGAAGCGGCAGCAAGCGTCGCCTTGATCTCGGTGGGGTGATGGCCGTAATCATCGACCACGGTGATGCCATCGATATCGCCCACGTGGGTAAAGCGACGGCGGACGCCCTCAAAGCTCGAGAGCGCCTTGGCGGCGGCGTCGATGTCAAGGCCCAGGACATGGGCGACGGTGAGCACCGCCGTGGCGTTGAGCATGTTGTGGCGACCGGGGTTGCTCTTGATCTCCACAGCGTGCTCAGTGCCGTCCTCAAAGCGAACGATAAAGTCACTCTGGATGCCCTTGACATCCGGGTGCACGCAGACGATGTCGTTGCTCTCGGCAAAGCCGTAGGAAAGCACGTGACGGCCCGTCGACTTGGCGAGCTCGACCAGATGCGGGTCCTCACCACAGATGATGACGGTGCCGTCCTCGCCCACCAGGCTCATGAATTTGGCGAAAGTTGCCTCGATCTCCTCGATACCCGAGTAGTGATCGAGGTGGTCGGCCTCGACGTTGGTCACAATGACTACGTTGGGGTTCAGGAACAGGAAGGAGCTGTCGGACTCGTCGGCCTCGGCGACAAAGTAGTCGCCCGAGCCGTTCTTGCCGTTCGTGTCATAGCCCTCGACGATGCCGCCGATCAAGAAGCTCGGATCCAGACCCATGCGGTCGAGCATGGTGGCGCACATCGAAGACGTGGTGGTCTTGCCATGCGTGCCGGCAACAGCGACGGTAGTGTAGCCGTGGCCCAAAGCAGAGAGCATCTTGGCACGGGGCCACACGGGAATGCCCAGCTCGCGAGCGCGCACGAGCTCAGGGTTGGACTCCGGAATAGCGGTGGAGACAACAACCACGTCGGGCTTGACCTCGTCGATCGTGGCTGCCTCATGGCCCACATGCACCTTCACACCAGCGCGTGTAAGCTGGCGGATATAACGTGATGTCTTAAGGTCGGAGCCGGTAACGGCATAACCGCGCTCGTGCAGAACGAGGGCGATGCCGCTCATGCCGGCGCCGCCGATACCGATAAAGTGGGCGCTCTTAAACTCGGGCGCGGAGGTTGCAGTCTGGGAATCAGCCATGTGCTCGTGTACTCCTTGCGTAAACACTGCCTGTAACCCGTTAACTGTACCGCACCTACCGCATCAGCGCGAGGGCGACCGACGATATCCCGTCTAACTAACGCAAACCCTCTACCGCATCGGCCAGAAGAGCGGCGGCCCTATCCTGAGCCAGACCACGCGCCGCCTGACGCATGACGTCGCGCTCTGCCGCGTCATCGACCAGGTGCAGCAGCTCATCGGCAAAGGCAGAACCGTCGATATCGGCATCGGCACAGAGCACGCCGGCCCCGGCGTCGACCAGATAACGGGCATTGGTGGTTTGGTGGTCGGCCGTCGCATGCGGATACGGCACGAGTATCGAGGGCACGGCGAGCGCAGCGATCTCGGCCACGCTCGATGCACCCGAACGCGAGAGCACCAAATCGGCAGCAGCCAGCATATCGCCCATGTTGTCGATGTAAGGCTGGACGCGGTAACGCTTCGCCTCCTCGGGCGTCAGCGCCAAAGCGCGCTCGGTCTCCTCAAAGCCGTCGGCACCCGTCGAATGCAACACATAGAGGTTCTTGCGCGAAAGCAGCTCGTTTTTGAGCGAAACCGCGCGCTCGTTGAGGTGCTGGGCGCCAAGTGAACCGCCAAAGACGAGCAGCAGCGTAGCGTCCTTGGGAACGCCAAGTGCCTTGCGGCCGCAAGCGCGATCGCCCTCGATCACCGAGCGACGTACGGGGTTGCCGGTCATGAGCACGTGGTCAGGGTCACCTTCGCGCTCAAAGACCGAGCGCGCTGCCGGCACCGAGATGCACACGCGAGCGGCGTGGGAGTTCATCATCTTGTTGGCCAGGCCCGGAACAGAGTTCTGCTCATGTAGCAGATACGGAACGCCTGCGCCCTTGCACCACCCCAGCAGCGGAACCTCGACATAGGCACCAAAACCGATGGCAGCATCGGGCTTGCCGACCTTTGAGAAATGGCTGGCGAGCGCACGCTTGGCCTTGTTGACACGCCACAGCGAGGTCAGCGCCGTCCAGGGACGGGAGCGGTCGAAGCCCGTGACCGTAATGGGCACAAAATCAAACCCAGCCTCGGGGACCAGACGACCCTCGAGCTTGCGCGACTGGCCCACGAACACAACGTGGTGGCCACGGTCATGCAGCTCCTCGGCCAAAGCGAGCGCGGGGTTAATGTGTCCTGCCGTGCCGCCGGCTGCAATAGCAACGGTCATCTTATCGGTCATGGTAGTCCCTTCGTACACGCGGTCCCTGGTCGTCGGTGCGCAAACGCGCCGACGGGTCCGAGTTCAAATCGATTCGATTATATCCGCCGCCCGCGCTGCGAGGGCTGGGGCGCTGCGGACGACCTTGCGGCGCCGTCCGCGGACGTGGACGAGCTGCCGGCTCGGTCGCAGAGCCATCCAGAACGGTAAAGCCGTTACGCGAAGATCGCTCGCCGCGTACGTGGGGCACGCCGGCGGTACTCTCATCCATAACGGCAAAGCTCTCGCGGCGACGGTCGTACTCATCGCGACGGGCGCTCTCGTACGAAACGCGCAGGATCAGACCGGCAAGCATAAGCGACACAATAATCGACGAACCGCCGTAGCTAATAAACGGCAACGGTTTGCCCGTCATGGGAAACACGTTGAGGATGCCCAGCGCATTGATCAAAAACTGCACCGCGAGAATGACCGCGGAGCCAGACGCCATGACCGCGCCCCGACGATCGGTCGCCTGCTCGGCAATGCGAAACGCCGAGTAGATCAGCATCGCAAACACCAAGAAGAACAGCACGGTTCCGACAAAACCGACTTCCTCGCCAATGATGGCCAGGATGTAGTCATTGTGCGCCTCGGGCAGATACGAGTACTTCATGGTTGAGTTGCCGATGCCACGGCCGAACAGACCGCCCGAGGCAAAGGCCATGATGGCAAGCGTGGCCTGATAGCCGTCACCATACTCGTCAGCCCAAGGGTTCAAGGCAACCTGAATACGCACCATACGGTACGGCTCTGCGACAAGTGCAATCACGATCACGAGAATGCCGAAGATTAGCACGCCGATGATAAATCTCGGGTCGAGACCCGCAAACAACGCCATGCACATGAGGGTCAACAGGATGATCAGGACAGTACCGAAATCGGGCTGGATAAAGATCAGAAAGAGCGAAATACCCAGGTAGATGCCCATCTTGCGAAGGAATTCGTTGATGTTGCCACCGGGCGAAAAGAAGCGATCAAGCATGATGGCCGAATACGCAATGGCAAATGGCTTTAAAAACTCGGAAGGCTGGAACTGAATACCGGCGATGTTGAGCCAGCGCGTGGCGCCACGGCTGCCGCTGCCCACCAAGAACACCAGAAACAGTAGCCCTATCATGCCGATAAGGAAGATCCTAAGCACATCCTCCCCAAACCAGCTGTCCGGCAAAACGCGCACGATGGCAATCAGCGCCAGAACACCAACCACGGCAAACGCGGCCTGTCGACCCAGGAAAAACGTCGCCGAGCCATTCTCGTGCAGCGCCTCGACCGAAGACGCCGAGTACACCATCAGCAGACCAAAGCACACCAAAGTAAACAGGCAGGCCATAAATATCAGACGGGGGCGCATGATGCGGGCGGGAACGCCGGCAATATAGCGTTCGCTAAACGACTGCCCGCCGCGACCGGAACGCGGTGTGCTACGCCGCGAGGAAGCACGGTCCGAGTCGGGCCTCCTCATACCTTGTCGGGGGCTCTCCTCTCTCACCGGCAACCCCTATTCCATTTGCGATTTCGCTGCAGCGGCAAGCTGAGCCACGTAGTCCTTAAACACGCGGCCGCGCTCCTCATAGCCCGAGAACTCATCGAACGAAGAGCAGGCAGGAGAAAGTAAGATCACGTCGCCACGGCTCGACAGCGAACGGGCAACGTCCACGGCATCGCGTAGGTCATCCGCTTGGGCGATATCCACATCGCCATCGACATCGGCCTCGTCCATAGCGGCGGTAAAGCGCTCGCGCGCATCGCCAAAGCAGACGACCGAGCGCACGTTATCCATAACGACGCGCGCGAAGTCCGTGAGCGGCGTGCCCTTATCGTGGCCGCCGAGCAGCAAGATCACGTTGTCATCGGGAAATGCCGTCAGCGCCTTCTCGACCGCGTCGGTGTTGGTCGCCTTGGAATCGTTGACGTAGCGCACTCCGTCAATCTCGCCGCACGGCTCCACGCGGTGCTCGAGCGGCTGGAACGAGGCCAGACCGCGGCAAATGCCCTCGGGATTGGCACCGACGGCCAGGACAGCCGTGGCAGCGCACAGGGCATTGATAACATTGTGATGGCCCGAGATCTTGAGCTCGGACGTGGCGACAAGCTGAGTCTCGACGCCCTTCAGGCGGACGACCATCTTGCCGTCGCGCACAAAGGCGGCGTCTGCACCCTCGGGCTCGTCAAAAGCGACCTTGCAGATGCGGCGACCCGGCGTATAGATGTACTCATCGAACTCATGGATGCCGGCATCCTCAACGTCGACAACCACCAGATCGTCATCGACCATATTGTCAAACAGTTTGATCTTGGCAAGCGCATAGTTCTTATGGCTCTTGTGCCAGCCCAGGTGGTCGGGAGTGATGTTGAGCAGCACCGCCACGCGAGGGTGGAGCTCGGTGGTCGTAGCAATCTGATAGCTCGAGAGCTCAGCCACAAACCACTCGTTGTGGGCTCGGCCGTCAATCTCGTTGACCGGCGGCTCGCCGATGTTGCCGACAGCTACACTGGCCTCGCCGGCAGCCTTGAGCAGATAATCAGTCAGCGACGTGGTGGTCGTTTTGCCGTTGGTGCCCGTGATGGCGATCCAGTTATCGGGCGACAGGCGATAGGCAAACTCGGGCTCACCCATAATCTGGGCGGCATGCTCGCGCCCGGCCTTAAAGAAGCCCGAGAACTCCGAGATGCCCGGGCACGTCACGCATACGTCATAGGCGCCCTCGACCTGTTCGGTCCCATAGACAAACGACGCACCAGCAGCCTCGAGCGCACGCGTGGCGTCATTGGGCTCAGAGGTGCCGCCGCCATACACGGTAACGGCACTTACGCGCTCGGGATGTGCCAGCGCCCAGCGGGCGACATCGAGACCGGATTTGCCCTGACCCAAAACGAGCAGGCTAAAGACATCAGCAAGAGGCATGAAAGACCACTATCCCAACTGGAAGAACAAGGCAAGGCCAACGGCACCAAAGGCCGCAGCGATAATCCAAAAACGGATGACGACCTTGGTCTCGGCCCAGCCCTTCTTTTCGAAATGATGATGGATGGGCGCCATAAGGAAGACGCGCTTGTGCGTAAAGTGGAAGTAGACAACCTGAATCATGACCGAAAGGGTCTCAACGATAAACAGGCCGCCGATGATGAGGGAGACGACCTCGGTGTTGGTCATGATGGACGTGCAGGCAAACGCGGCGCCCAGGGCAAGCGAGCCGGTATCGCCCATAAAGATGCTCGCCGGATAGCAGTTGAACCACAGAAAGCCCAAGCAGGCACCGGCACACGCGGTGCAGAAGATGGACAGGTTCACGTCTCCGTGCAAAAACGCCATCGCAGCCATGGCGAGCATGGCGATCATGGAGGTGCCGCCAGCAAGACCGTCAAGGCCATCGGTCAGGTTCACGGCATTAGAAAGACCGGCGATCATCAGCCAGCAAAAGACAATGTAGAGCCACGGGAACGAAAGGCCGCAGATGGTGGTCGAAAGCACGCCAAGGTCGATCGTCAACCCACCGGGAAAACGAATCTCGGGGGCGACGCCGCACCAGTTGACGGCAAGTACCGTAAAGGTAACGCAGATGATGGTAAGGCCGATCATTTTGGCATGAGGCGTCAGACCGAGCGAGCGCCCATGCGTAACGGAGGTCAGGTCGTCGATCAGACCCAGCACGCCGGTCGCCAGCGTGGCGAGCAGCACGAGCACGAGCTCGGTGGTGAGCTTGCCCATCAGCAGGCAGGTCAGCGAGATCGCGACGAGGATGACAACGCCACCCATGGTGGGCGTTCCCTGCTTAACCAAATGACGCTTGGGGCCGTCGGCACGAACCTGCTGGCCGATACCCTCGACCTTGAGCAGCTTGATCCACCACGGCATGAGCAGCAGCGCAATGGCGGCGGCGATGCCAAGCCCCAAAAAAGCCTGATACGTTGGATACGAGGGATTGCCGAACATGGGCTAGCACACACCTTCCACAAAGCGGTCGAGCTCAACAAAGCGGGAACCCTTGACCAGCACAACATCATGTTTTTCAAGCGCGCCGCCCATGCGGTCGAGCACCTGCTGATAATCGGAGAACACCTGGATGCGGTCCTCGTCCATGCCCATCATGCGTGCGGCATCGGCCATAAGCTGGGCCAGCTCACCGCCCACGCACGCCAGCATGTCGAGCTTCTTGGCGGCGGCATAGGCGCCCACGAGCTCATGCATGCGAGGAGCCTCATCGCCCATCTCGCCCATCTCGCCCAGGATCGCCATGCGAGACCCCGTGCACGAAAGCGAGCACAGCAGATCGAGACCGGCTGCCATCGATTCGGCGCTGGCGTTATAGGAATCGTCGATGATGCGTGCACCACTCTTGGCGCGCTTGATCTCCTGGCGGTGCCCGGTGATCGTAAGACCCCTAAAGGCAGCATCGATCTGCTCGGGCGTCACGCCCAGGCGATAGGCAACCGCGGCGGCCTTAACGGCATTAGGAACGGACTGCACGCCGGGGATGGCAAGCATGGTATCGATCGTCTCACCCTGGCCAAAATCGAGCGTAAAGACCGGACGGCCTTCGTCATCAACGCGAACGTCGCGGGCACGGACCTCATCATCGTCCGAGACGCCGGCCAGCATCACGTCGATACCAGCAGGTTGGGCGAACGTGTCGCGAATGAACGGCGTAAAGTCGTCCTCACCGCCCAAAACCAGCAGCGGCAAATAGTCGCCAGCGGCGCACATGCCCTGAACGATCTCGGCCTTAGCGCGGGCGATGTTCTCGCGGCTGCCCAAAATGCCGATATGAGAGGTGCCGATCTTGCTCACGATGGCAAGGTTGGGATTGGCAGACTGAGACAGGCGCTCGATCTCGTGGAAATGGTTCATGCCCATCTCGAGCACCAGGACCTCGGTATCGGCCGGAGCGGAAAGCACCGTGAGCGGCATGCCGATCAGGTTATTGAAATTGCCCTTGGTGGCCCAGACACGATAGCGCTTGGCGAGCACAGCGGCGAGCACGTCCTTGGTCGTCGTCTTGCCGATGGAACCGGTAATGCCAACGACCAGGCAGCCAAGCTCCAGGCGATACGCATGCGCCAAACGCAGCAGAAACTCCTCGGGATCATCGGTCAGCAAGATGGCACAGCCCTTGTCCTGCGCCAGCGAGACCAGCTCGGCCTCGGGCTCACGCGTCATCACGACGGCGCCGGCACCCGACTGGACGGCACGGGAAGCAAAATCATTGCCGTCGACGTTTTCACCGGGAAAGGCGACGAAAATCGTCCCTTCCTCGACCTGGCGCGAGTCGATAACGCACCCGCGGCATACCCGATCGGCTTCTCCCGTCACGGTTCGGGCCCCTGTTGCGGCCGCGAGGTTGTTGACGGCGATCTCTATCATTGCAGCTCCCCTGTAAACCTAATAATGCTATCGGCGTATTGTATCCCAGCGCCGCGTATGCGTGGTGCAGGGCATGTGAACACCCCTCATATGGGACAACAAACCACGCCCCAAAGATTGTAACCCCCTACTTCGTGTGCGGGATACCCAGCACGTCGAGCGCGTTGGCCATAATGAACTGGAACGGAACCGCAGCGGCATCTGAGCCGCTCGGCGTTCCGTCGAGCGTGATATAGCACAGCACCTTGGGCGATTGTGCCGGTGCAAAGCCCATAAAGGACGACATGTAGTTCTCCTTGAGGTAGCCGCCGTTCTCGTCGGCACGTTCGGCCGTACCGGTCTTACCCGCCACGTCATAGCCGTCAACCGCGCCGCCAACGCCCGTTCCCTCCGACACGACCGTCTGCATGCACGATGTCACCTGGGATGCGGCATCCTCCGAAATCGCGCGCTCGCCTTCGCCCCAGTCCTTCTCGTCACCTTTGCTGGACTTATAGAAGTGCGGGGTCATCATCACGCCGCCGTTGGCGATGCCGCCCACGGCACGTGCGATCTCAATCGGCGAGACAGACAGCGCCTGTCCAAAGCTCATCGAGCCCAGCGTGGCGCCGTCATACTGGTCACGCTCCTTGACGATGCCCAGGCTCTCGCCCGGAAAATCGACACCAGAGCTGTGACCGATGCCCCACTTGTCCACATAGGCGGCAAAGTCGTCGGCACCGATCTTGCGCCCCACCAGGACAAAGCCTACGTTGGACGAACGGCGCATCATCTCGCGCACATCCATGGTCATGGCATAGTCGCGCTTGTCGGCATCGGTGACGGTATCGTCGCCCACCTTGATGCTCGCCGGCACCTCAAACGACGTACTCGACCGCACGACACCCAAGTCGAAGCCGGCGCCCGCCACGAGCGTCTTAAAGACCGAGCCGGGCTCGTAGGCGTCGGTGACCAGGCGCAGGTTCATATCCTCGGTCTTGGCGTTTTCCAAATTGGTCTGGTCGTAGGTCGGATACGAGCAGGCTGCCAAGATCTCGCCTGTCGTAGGATCGGTGACCAGCGCCGAGCCGTTCTTGGCCTTTGTCTTCTCGACAGCCTCTGCCAGGGCATCCTCGGCCGCACGCTGGATATTGACGTCGAGCGTCGTCACGATATCAACGCCGTCGACCGCAGCCACCTTTTTATAGGCACCGCCCGCGATATAGCTGCCGTCCCTCGCGCGCTCGCGTACGAGAGAACCGTTCGTGCCGGTCAGAAGCTTGTTGTATTGCTTTTCGAGACCCGTCAAGCCGTCGTTGTCTACATTCACTACACCCAGCACCTGCGATGCCAGATTGCCGTATGGATATACGCGCTTCATGGCCTGCTCAAAAAGCACGCCGGGCAGGTTCTTCTTCTCCAGCGCCGCAGCGTCGTCTTCGTCCACCTGGCGCTTGATATACACCCAGGTTCCATCGGACTCAACGAGCTTGCGGCAGGTCTTTTTATCGATTCCAGTTGCCTTGACCAGCGCCGACACCGTCTTGTCAACGTCCTCGACAAGCTGCGGGTTCACGGCGATGTTGCGACATTCGACCGACGACGCCAGCACGTTACCGTTGCGGTCGTAGATGGTACCGCGTTTGGCATAGAGGGTCTGCGCAAGCAGTCGGCGCGCATCGGCACGCTCGCGCAGTTTATCGGCTTCGACAATTTGATAGTCGGCAAGGCGAAAGACGCCCAAGCCCAAGCCAAGCCCAATGAAGCCCATGACGGCTTTGCGGCGAGGCAGAGGCGTGCCTGTGAGCCATTCGGTCGACGAACTCTTGCGCGACCTGGTGTTATGCACTTGGGGGCCGCCCGAGCCGCAAAGTCGCGACGCCGGGTCGTTGCCACGGGACTGCCCGGCGTTGTAAGATTGCCGACCCGTTCCTTGATAACCAGAACGCCCCCGCGACGAGGGACGTCCAGAACCGCGGCCCCCATCGGAACCGCGGCGATAGTCATTTGTCATACTCAGCTACCGTCTTGCTACTGAGCGGTCGCGGTCGCGTTGGCGCCCGCGGCTGCATCCTGCGAAAAGTCAAGTGTAACGCTCTCGCTGGGCTCCACCATGCCGTAAGCGCCCGCAAGGTCGCGAATGCGCGTGTCGGCGCCATAGACCGAATGCATGACCTCCAGGTCGGAGCTCTCATCGGTCGCCTTTTCGAGCGTGTTGGTAAGCTCGGCGTTGCTGTTGAGCACCTGGGCCGTAACGCCGGCGAGCGCCACGCGGGCGACGCCAATCGTCATGAAGATGGCCGCAATGATGCAAAACGTTTTAAGAACGCTCATGAAAACCGGGCTTACCGCCTGGTTTGCCTGACGGCCCGCGCCCGTGTAGACATCAAAGCGCGGCGTGCGCTGCTCACGGGGAGCAACGGGGGCCTGCGGCGTCTCACGATAGGCGGGCATGGCGTTCATATCATAGGCGAGTGCTGCGCTTGAAGTGTTGTAGCCCATGATATGCCGCCTCCCATCCCGAGTACGTTGGTAGTGTGTTTAAGCTTCGTTTATGGTGCGAGCGGGAGGTCCAATATCGCGCGGTCGTGCCTACAGACGCTGCGCCACGCGGATTTTGGCTGATCTCGCCCGAGGGTTGCGCTCAACCTCATCAGGCTGGGCAACCAAGGGTTTGCGGGTGATGACCTTGAGTATCGGCACGTTGCCGCACACGCACACCGGAATCTCCGGCGGACACGTGCACCCTTGGCTCATCTCCTTAAAGTGGTTCTTTACGATACGGTCCTCGAGCGAGTGATACGAGATGACGCAGATACGTCCGCCCGGGTTGAGCCACCTGGTGGCGGCATCAAGCCCTCGTTCGAGCACATCGAGCTCGTGATTGACCTCGATGCGAATGGCCTGGAAACTTTTCTTGGCCGGGTGTCCGCCATGCCGACGAGCGGCAGCCGGGATACCCGCCTTGATGATCTCGACAAATTGGCCGGTGGTTTCGATCGGTTCTTGCTCGCGGCGGCGCACGATCTCGCGCGCGATCTGCGAGGCGAACTTCTCTTCGCCGTAGACGCGTAGAATCCGGGCGAGGTCGTGTTCGTTATAGGTGTTGATGACCTCAGCTGCGTTTAAGGTGTTATTACCCGGATCCATCCGCATGTCCAATGGGGCGTCCTCGTTATACGAAAAGCCCCTGCCAGGGATATCGAGTTGCGGCGACGAAACGCCCAAATCGAACAGGAAGCCATCGACCCCGGGCACCTCGGCCGAGCAAAGCAGCTCGTCCAAGTCGCCGAAGTTGCCCTTCAGCAGCTGGTGCGGAACGCCGGGAACCTCGCGGTCCAGACGGGCGCCAGCGGCCTCGAGGGCCATGTCGTCCTGGTCGACGCCGAGCAAAAGGCCCGTCTCCCCCACCTGCGCGGCCATCTTTACCGAATGGCCGGCACCGCCAAGGGTGCAATCGCAGACAACGGAGCCGCTCTTTAGCCGCAGCGACTCAAGCACTTCGCCGAGCATGACAGGTTCATGCCGATATTCTTGTGTCAAGATCCCACGCTCCATCCGTTACCCGTGCCTTGCCCTTACGAGAAGAAGAGGTCCAGCAGGGCCTCATCGTCATCGTCCTCATCGGCCGCGGCGCGATCCCAAACCTCAAGGTGGTCGTAGTTGCCCACAACCGTGACCTCGCGGTCGAGGTTCGCCTGCTTGCGGAGAGACTCGGAAAGACCGATACGACCGGCGCTGTCCACATCCATCGACGTGGTGCGCTTGTTGATCGCCCTCATGAGCTTCTGGTCGTTAATGTCACGCGGGTTAAAACCCTCGTGGCCCTCACGACCCGCGAAGAGTCCTTCGACCCACTTATCGAAGGCCTCGGCAGAGAACACGTACAGAGCATCGACATCCAGGGCTTTGAACACGCGAACGTGCTCTCCAAGCTCCTCGCGAAGGGGTGCAGGCAGGGACAGACGACCTTTTGCATCGAGATTGCGCTCGTATGCACCAGTCATTCCCATGTGCGCCCTCCCCTCGGTTACTCAGATGGCACGTACGCGGGGAACCACCCCGCCTGTCGACGTCATCAATAATATGGGGAACCGCCCCATTTTTCAACACCTTTTCCCACCCCTTCCCCCACCCCTCCCCACTATTCCACCCCCAATATGTTGTAAAACACCCCCGAGCATATGTTCGAAAACACAATATGTTGTGTTTGCAGCAAAGGCGGGATGCCACCTGTAGAACCACGCCCGCGAACCTCAACCTTCAAGTTGACCTTGAGGCGATTTTTACGTCCCTTTACACGCCGTTCACATCGCCCCCAAACTCCCCCACCCACGGTACACACGGCCCACCGCCGCGTCGGTGTCTAGCGAAAAATGGGACGAGCCCCAGATTGCCCATGCGCGCAAAAGTGCGTCTCGGCAATCTGGGGCCCGTCCCCTTTAGTATTTATAAATATGCAGGTCAGCGAGGTGCTAGCGATGTGCTAGCGGATGCGCCGCCAGATAGACCTCGGTCAGTTGCGTTCGGTCGACATGCGTGTAGACCTGGGTGGTCGAAATATCGGCATGGCCCAAAATCTCCTGCAGCACACGCAGGTCGGCACCGCCCGCGAGCATGTGGGTGGCAAAGGAGTGGCGCAAGGTATGGGGATGGAGCCCCACCAGCCCCACCTGACGCCCATACCGCTCGCATATCGCATGCACGGCCTGGCGCGACAGGCGACGTCCGTTCTTATTTAAAAAGACCGCCGAGGTCTCGGTTCCGCGGGCATGGGCCGCCAAGCGAGAACGTCCCTCAGTTACATAGAGCGTCAGAGCTCGCGCCGCGCTTCCCACCAGTGGGGACAGGCGTTCCTTTGAGCCCTTACCGCGAACGAGTACAAAGCCATCGTCAATATGGATATCGCCCACATCGAGCCCAACCAGCTCACTCACACGCAAACCGCATCCGTAGAGCACTTCCAAGATGGCATGGTCGCGCAGTCCCATCTCGCCCTCGGGAAAGTCTTGATCGAGCAGCGCCGAGACATCCTCCACCGATAGATACTCCGGCAAACGCTCAGCCTTTTTAGGCAGGCGCAACGCCGCCGTCGGGTTTTGGGCCACGGCCCCATCGCGCACCAAAAAGGCATGCAGGCCCTTCACGGCAGCAAGCGCGCGCTCCACCGAGGCGTCGGAATAGCCTCCGCCGCGGCGATCGGCAACAAAGCCCTCCACGACCTGACGGGTCACCTCTTCAAAAGACACAATACCCGCCCGCTCCAGATAGGCGCAGTACGTCGTCAGGTCACGACGATAGGCCACAATCGTGTTGCGCGCCAAGCCCCGCTCGACCGCGAGGTAATCGAGATACTCCCCCGCCGCCACGGCGAGCGACGAGGGAGTAGCTTCGGTATGTTCCTTATTCGCCGGCACCCTTAGTCCGTAGCGAGGTTCATGGGCGTCACCTGCAGACGGTCGACACCCTCGTGCTGGCCGATCGAAGCGCGCACGAACTCGCGGAACAGCGGCTGCGGGTTGGTCGGGCGGCTCTTGAACTCGGGGTGAGCCTGGGTTGCCACATACCACGGATGAACGTCGCGCGGCAGCTCGACCATCTCGACCAGGCGCTCGTCGGGCGACAAACCCGAGATAACCAAACCGGCGTCCTCGAGCTGGTCGCGGAAGGCGTTGTTGAACTCAAAGCGGTGACGGTGACGCTCGTAGACGAGTTCCTCGCCATATGCCTCACGAGCAAGAGTATCGGCGGCGAGCTTGCACGGATAGGCGCCCAGGCGCATGGTGCCGCCCTTCTCGGTCACGTCCTCCTGCGAGCTCATCAGATCGATGACGCTATACGGACCGTCCGGATCAAACTCGGAGGAGCTGGCACCAGCAAGGCCAACGACATTGCGGGCGAACTCGCACACGGCGACCTGCATACCCAGGCAAATGCCCAGATACGGAATCTTGTGCTCACGGGCAAACTCGGCCGCGAGGATCTTGCCCTCCAGGGCGCGCTTGCCAAAGCCGCCGGGGACCAGGATGCCCGAGGCGTCGCCCAGAACCTCGGAGACATTCTGCTCGTCGAGGCTCTCGCCGTCGACTAGCTGGACGTCCACATGGCGATCGTAGAAGACGCCCGCATGGTGCAGGGCCTCGATAACCGACAGGTACGCATCGGGCAGCTGCGTGTACTTACCCACGACGGCGATCTTCACCTTGTCGGCGTGATGGTTGGCGTGATTCTGTTTGCGCAGGAACTCGTTCCACTCACTCATGTCGCGCTCACGCGGATCGAGACCCAGACGCTCGCAAATGCGCAGGTCAAAGTCCTGCTCGGCGAGTAGCTGCGGAACATCGTAGATGCTCGCGCAGTCCTCGTTGGTAAAGACACAGTCGGTGTCGACGTCGCAGAAGCTTGCGATCTTGCCGCGGATGGCATCGTCGATATGGTGGTCGGAACGCAGAACGATAATATCGGGCTGGATACCAAAGCTGCGGAGCTCCTTGACGGAGTGTTGCGTCGGCTTGGTCTTGACCTCGTGGGCGGCGGCGATATAGGGAACGAGCGACACGTGGATGTAGCAGACGTTCTCGGGGCCGGCCTCCTTGCGGTACTGGCGAATGGCCTCGACAAACGGCTGCGACTCAATGTCGCCGATGGTGCCGCCCAACTCAGTGATGACCACATCGGAGCCGGTCTGCTCCTCAATACGACGGAACTTATCCTTAATGGCGTTCGTGACGTGCGGAATCACCTGCACGGTGCCGCCCAAAAAGTCACCGCGACGTTCACGGGCGATCAGGCTCTTATAGATGGCACCAGTCGTAAAGTTGGAATCACGGGTCAGGTTCTCGTCAATAAAGCGTTCGTAGTGGCCCAGGTCCAGATCGGACTCGTAGCCGTCCTCGGTCACAAAGACCTCGCCATGCTGGAACGGGCTCATGGTGCCGGGGTCGACGTTCAGATACGGGTCAGCCTTTTGCATCGTTACCTTGTAGCCGCGCGACTTGAGCAGACGGCCCAGCGAGGCCGCGGTAATACCCTTGCCCAGAGACGAAACCACGCCGCCGGTCACGAACACATGCTTAGTCATATTGAGTTACCTGCGCTTCCCGTAGAAGTTGTCCATACACATCTTACGGGTCTTCATTGTAATACTCGCGACGCGCGCCGCACGCAATTTTTCTTACGTGCAATCGCATTTCTCCATCTCGAAACAAAACGCCGCCCGGTTGCCCAGGCGGCGTCGTTTCCGCTATGAATGCATGCTGTTATCGATCGGCGAGTTCGTCCTTGATTAAGTCCTGCACGAGCATACCGGCACGGACGCCCTCTAGATACCACTCGCCACGCTCCGTGAGACAAATACCATTTGCGAGCTGGCCGCCGTCGTCGCTGTAGCGCGAGACGACCTCAATGATGTCTTCGGATTCCAAGCGCTCAATTGCCGCGCGGGCGCGATACGGAGACACCCCCACACGCTCGGCAAGCGTCTTGCGCGAAAAGCCATAAAATCCGCCGTTGTCTTCGGATTGCTGAGCGATCTCCATCAGCACCTGCACCTCGACACGCTTCATATCGTTGACACTCGCACGACCCTTGCCCGCCATAGCAGCCTCCTCAAACCGAGCACGAGCATCTAACGCGCCGTGCGCGACCGACACACCTCACGATGTCAGGTAATATCCATCATGCGGCATCCCGCTAAGGATGAAACAGTTATGGTTATTGTATACCGCTCAAATTGTTTCTAGGCAGGTAAACGGCTATTTTTCGCCGAAATAGGCGCTTTATTGATCAAAAAGCCGTACCGGGCGCTAACCCGATACGGCCAAAATGCAATGCAATTACCGCGGTGCTTCAAACTTAGCGATGGAAGAAACCGCGGCGCTCAAACTTGGGCTCGCAGCACACGTTGATACCCAGTTTGCGCAGTACCGTCTCGTCCGTCGGCGAGATGATCACGCTAAAGAAGGCATCGCAACCGCGCAACTGCTCCAGGCCCAAAAGGACGCGAGCGGCCGTCTCACTCGTGGCCGAGGTGATCGACAGCGCCATAAGCGTCTCGTCGGTGTGGAGGCGCGGGTTTTTACTTCCCAGGAAATGCGTCTTGAGCTTGCTGATGGGCTCGATCGCCTCATCGCTAATGACCTCGAGCTCAAGGTCGACGCCCGAGACATGCTTGAGGGCGTTCATAATGAGCGAACTTGCGGCGCCCAGGCGCGTGGAGGTCTTACCGGTCACCACGGAGCCATCGGGCATGACCATGGCACCCACGGGACCACCCGTCAGCTGCTCCCTGGTGAGGGCCGCCGAGCGCGCCGGTGAGTAGTTCTTATCGATGCCGGCTTTCTTCATAATAATCTTGAGACGGTCAACTTGCTCATCGCCCACGCCGGTACGGCGCACATTTTCGACCGCGGTAAAGTAGCGGCGGACGATCTCCATCTTGGAAGCGTCGCGGCAGGCATCGTCATCGGTGATGGCAAAGCCGACCATATTGACGCCCATGTCCGTAGGGCTCTGGTAGGGGCTCTTGCCCAGGATCTTTTCCATCAGGGCACGGACTACCGGGAAGGCCTCGACGTCGCGGTTGTAGTTGACCGTGGTCTTGTTGTAGGCCTCAAGGTGGAACGAATCGATGATATTGGCGTCGTCGAGGTCAGCCGTGGCGGCCTCGTAGGCAATATTGACCGGATGCGTCAGAGGAAGATTCCAGACCGGGAAGGTCTCAAACTTGGCATAGCCGGCGGCGGTACCGTGCTTATGCTCGTGATACAGCTGCGAGAGGCAAGTGGCGAGCTTGCCCGAGCCGGGGCCGGGTGCCGTCACGACAACGAGCGGACGCGTGGTCTCGACAAACTCGTTCTTGCCGTAGCCATCGTCGGACACGATCAGATCGACATCGTGCGGATACCCCTCGATGGGATAGTGCAGCTTGGCGGGAATACCGAGCGCGTTCAAGCGGTTGCGGAACACATCGGCAGCAGGCTGGCCGGCGTACTGGGTGATAACCACAGCCGCGACGGCAAAGCCGTTGCCGCGGAACAGGTCAACCAGGCGCAGCACATCCTCGTCATAGGTAATGCCAAGGTCACCACGAGCCTTGTTTTTCTCGATGTGGTTCGCGTTGATCGCGATGATAACCTCGACATCGTCGGCGATGCTCTTGAGCATGCGGAACTTGCTGTCCGGTTCAAAACCCGGCAGCACTCGGCTCGCATGATAGTCATCGAACAGCTTACCGCCAAACTCCAAATAGAGCTTGCCACCAAACTGCGAGATGCGCTCCTTAATGTGAGCAGCCTGCAGCTCGATATACTTCGCGTTGTCGAAACCCTGGCGCATGTATGGCTCCCGTCCCGTTTCGTAAATTAAGTTCCTACGCGATTATAACGGAGCCTGCCCTCCCCGATGCCCAGGCCATCAACAGGCACCAACCAAACACGCCATCGATAAGTTGCGGTGAAATAGCTCCTGTTTAACCCCTCAAGACGGCCAAACGGGAACTATTCCACCGCAACTTCCCCTTTTGGCGCAAAGTAACCTGACCCCTTTGCACCAACAGCAGAAACGTCGCGGGCAGAGAACGGACAGCGAACAGGCACCAGAGCGAGCAAGCCGCCCCCTGCGCCAACAATGGCAGCGCCGCAGGTTGAGCATAAGTCAGCGAAAGCCCACCAGAGCGAGCAAGGTGACGTGAAAGAGGGGGGCATAGGCCTTTTGGCCATGCCCGACGATTGAACGTCAGATTGCCGCTCTGGCGGGCTTGCAGCGTCGAGGGGTTCCGGCGTTTGGCAAAACGCCGGAACACAAGAGCGCCCCCTCCCGCGCACGGAACGGGAGGGGGCTAAAGGTAGGAGTCTACCGGTGGGGTTACCCCACCGGACAGACGATGACCAGGTGATCCTTTACAGGATCGTCATGGTTTCCGTGGGGTACCCAAGGGGTACTTAGAGCATCACGCAAGCGACGGTCAGGATGACGGCGCAGACGACGGAGAGAGCGACGATGAGCTTAAGCGCAAACTTGAGCCAGGTCGTCCACTCGATCTTGGCCAAGGCAAGACCGCCCATGATGGCGCCAGAGGTCGGGGTGAACAGGTTCACGACACCGATGGCGGCGGAGAAGATCATGACCATGACCTCGGGCGAGAAGCCGAGCTTAACAGCCAGCGGTCCCATGATGGGCATGGAGACAGTAGCCATACCGGAGGTCGAGGGGATCAGGAAGGACAGGCCGAAGTAGACCAGGAAGCTCATGGGAGCGAAGATCACGCCGGACAGGCCAGCCAGAGCATTGGCGGCAGCGTCGAGGACGTAGACGTCGAGGCCGGTGCTAGCCATGAGGACGGAGATACCACGGGCGAGGGCAATGACGAGGACAACGGACATCATGTCGGCAGCGCCGGTGATGAAGGTGTTGACGATCTGCTTCTCGGAGAGGCCACCGATGATACCGATCAGGATAGCCATGAGGAAGAACCAGGTGGAAGCCTCGTCGAAGTACCACTGGCCAATGGGCAGGCCGGTGATCAGGGCAGACCAGCCCTGGACGATGGCGTTACCGTCGGCGTCATAGACAGCGCCAGCATCGAAGAAGTTGGCGACGCCCTCGTTGAGGTCGGCCAGCGGGATGAAGCCGACGATCATGACGACGAAGGTGAAGGCAAAGGCGATCAGAACACCCTTCTGACGACCGGTGAGCTTGACCTCCTTGTGAACCTCGGAAGCAGCCTTGCCGTGAGCCTCTTCGGCGTCCTTGAGCTCCTGCATCGAAAGGATGGTGGAACCCTTGTCAGCCTTGACCTTCTTGGCATAGCTCATGACGAAGAGGATGGACATAACAGTGGTAACAATCCACAGGACGGCACCGAGGCCGATGATGATGGACTGGTTGACCTCAATGCCAACGCCAGTCAGAGCGTCAACGGCAGCACCGACGGCAAACGGGTTAACCGTGGAGCCGAGGCAGCCGCAACCAGCGCCGAGCAGGACGGTAGCAGCGCCGACCATGGGGTCGAAGCCAGCAGCCATCATGGTGGCGGCGAGCAGGGCGTAGAAGGGAACGGTCTCCTCGCACATACCATAGGTGGTACCACCGAGGGAGAAGATGAACATCAGCACGGGAATGAGCATAATCTCATTGCCCTTAAGCTTCTGCACCAGAACGGCAATGCCGTTGTCCAGGGCGCCGGTCTCGGTCATCATGCCGAGGAAGCCACCGAGGATCATAACGAAGAGGCAGACGGGCAGAGCGTCAGCGAAGCCCTTGACCGGGGCGGTGCAGAAATCGCTCAAGCGGGCAGCGGTAACCGCGCCACCGGACGTACCGGAGACGATAACGGTAACAACCGCGACGATTGCCAGCAGAGCAAGAAGAATGGTGAACGATGAAGGCATACCGCGCTTTTTCTTAGCGGTCTCAGTCATAGTTCTCATCCCCCCTTCATAAATCATTTACTGATCTCGCCCGAAGCGGCTCTTCCGTGCCGTGCATGTCGCTCAGTGCGAGATTTTTACCAGACAAAAGTGCTCGGGGTGCGCAGCAATGCACCCCGAGCGAGATGCTAGATGCTCTTACTTGAGCGTAGCGTACATGACAGCCTTGATGGTGTGCATGCGGTTCTCGGCCTCGTCGAAGACCTTGGAAGCGGGGCTCTCGAAGACCTCGTCGGTGACCTCCTGCTCGGTGATGCCGAACTGCTCGCACTTCTCGGCGCCAATCGTGGTGTTGGTGTCGTGGAAGCTGGGCAGGCAGTGCAGGAAGATGGCGCCCGGGTTGGCCATAGCCATGACCTCGGAGGTAACGCGATACGGGGTGAGCTGAGCGATGCGCTCGGCCCAGACCTCGTCGGGCTCGCCCATGGAGACCCACACGTCGGTGTAGAGAACGTCAGCACCGGTGACGCCGTCCTTGACGTCGGTGGTCAGCTTGATGGTGCAGCCGTTGGCCTCAGCGATAGGCTTGCAGGCCTCGATGACGTCGTCAGCGGGCATGCACTCCTCGGGGCCGCAGGCCACGAAGTTCATGCCGAGCTTGGAGCAGACGACCATGAGGGAGCGAGCGACGTTGTTTTTGCAGTCGCCCATGAAGACGAGGGTCTTGCCCTTGATGTCGTAGTTGAAGTTCTCCTGGACGGTCAGGATGTCGGCGAGCATCTGGGTGGGGTGCCACTCGGTGGTCAGGCCGTTCCAGACGGGAACGCCAGCCTTAGCGGAGAGCTCCTCGACGTCGTCCTGAGCGAAGCCACGGAACTCGATGCCGTCATACATGCGGCCGAGAACGCGGGCGGTGTCCTCGATGGACTCCTTCTTGCCCATCTGCGACGAACCCGGATCGAGGTAGGTGACGCCCATGCCCAGATCCATGCCGCCAACCTCGAAGGCGCAGCGGGTACGAGTGGAGGTCTTCTGGAAGAGCAGAACGATGTTCTTGCCCTCGAGATAACGGTGCGGAACGCCAGCGCGCTTCATGTCCTTGAAGTTCTTGGAGAGCTTGAGCAGGTACTCGATCTCCTCGGTGGTGAGGTCGAGGAGCTTGAGGAAGCTACGGCCGGAGAGGTTAACGCCCATGGTTCGTTTCCTTTCGAAGAAATGAATTACGTAAGTATTAGTGTTGCCCGTTTGACGGGCGAAACCGGTGCGGTTGTAGGGGGACCGCACCGGAAACGGAAAGACTTAGAGGTCCTCGCGCCAGAAGGGCATGCTCATGCAGCGCGGGCCGC
>NZ_QSPN01000013.1:55700-57197 GCF_003436455.1 Collinsella sp. TM05-37
GGTCAGCGACGAAATCGTCGACTGAGCAATGTCCCACGTAGCGCTCTTCTCCCAAACGTTGAGCCACTCCTCAACGCCAATTGTCTTGATATCCATGGCCACCTTATCCGTTGTTAATTTAGCGTCATTAAACATGAATGGGACGGTGCGAAAGATCCGCACCGTCCCATTGGGAGACATCTAATGGCAGCTAGATGTTTGTATTAAGACCTGTACGGGTCTTTGAAAACCTTAGAGGTCCTCGCGCCAGAAGGGCATGCTCATGCAGCGCGGGCCGCCGCGGCCGCGGGAGAGCTCGGCGGAGGGCACGACGAGAAGGTCCAGGCCCTCCTTGTACAGCACGTCGTTGGTGACGGTGTTGCGGGCGTAGACACAGATCTTGCCGGGCTCGACGCACAGGGTGTTGGAGCCGTCGTTCCACTGCTCGCGGGAGGCCGCGATCGGGTCGCCGCCGCCGCAGGGGATCAGCTTGACCTGGTCGACGCCGGTGGCGTCCTCCAGGACGTGCTCGAGGGTGTCCTCGATCAGGCGGATGTTGACCTCGCCCGGGTTCTTGCCGGCGGTCAGCTCGTAGACGCGCAGGGTGCCCATGATGGCGGGGTGGATCGTGAACTTATCGACGTCGATCTGGGTGAAGACCGTGTCGAGGTGCATGAAGGCGCGCGAGACCGGGATGTCGAAGGCCAGGATGCGCTCGACCTTGGAGTCGGAGTTCCAGAAGATGTTCTGGGCCATGACGTCGATGGCCGCGGCCTGGGTGCGCTGGGAGATGCCGACGGCGAGGGTCTTCTCGTTGATGTTCAGCACGTCGCCGCCCTCGGTGTGGAACTGGCAGTCGCGGCGGAAGTACAGGGAGACGTCCTTGTAGTCGGGGTGGTACTTGAAGACGTACTTGCCGTACAGGGTCTCGCGGTTGCGGGTGACCGAGTACATGCGGTTGAGGTTGACGCCCTCGCCGACGACCGCGAACGGGTCGCGGGTGAAGTAGAGGTTGGGCATCGGGTCGATGATCAGGTCGGACTCGGACTCGGAGTTGACCAGGGAGTCGAGGGTCGTGGACGCCGTGAGGGGCATGTCGATCTCGGCCTTGGTCATGCCGGCCATGGTCTTCTTGACGAACTCGAGGTTGTCCTCGATGGAGTCCAGCTTCTCGCGGACGATCTGCGGCATGTGCTGGCCGCGGATGCCGGCCTCGGCGATGTACTGGTCGGTGAACTCGGCGCGGGCGCCGGGGACCTGGTCGAACACCTCGGCGACGAGGTTCTCGAGGTAGAGCACCTCGACGCCCTGGTCCCTCAGGATCTGGGCGAAGGTGTCGTGCTCCTGCTGCGCGACCTCCAGGAACGGGACGTCGTCGAACAGGAGTCGCTCGAGCTCGTCGGGCGGCAGGTTGAGGAGCTCGTCGCCGGGACGGTGCAGGCAGACCTTCCTGAGCTTGCCGATCTCGGAAGGCACGTGCAGACCTTTCGTCATGGCCTCCTACCTTTCTTTCGGGCC
>NZ_QSPN01000014.1:0-54063 GCF_003436455.1 Collinsella sp. TM05-37
TCCGACAGGTCGACCGCGGCCTCGAGGGCCGGGCAGGACTCGAGCAGCACCGCGCGCAGGCGGTTCTTGTCCCTGGTCGCGCAGGCGACGACGTGGTCGCGCTGCGACGAGAGGGCGCGGGCGGCCTCGAGGGCCTCGCCGCGGCCCGGGACCCCCGACAGGGAGTCCGGCACGCCCAGGGCGGTCCGCGCGATCACCTCGGCGTCGCGCTCGTCGGTCTTGGCCTCGCCGGCGAACAGCCCGGCGGCGCGGCTGGCGGCGAGGCCGGGAAGGTAGGCGACCGCCAGCCCCGCGGCGCGGGCGCGCCGCACGGCGAGGGACCCTATGTTGCGGAACTGGTCGACGACGACGAGCGTGCCGGCGGGCGCGGAGGCGAACAGCGCGTCGAGCTCGGCCTCCCTGTTGCGGACGGGGGCGCTGGCCAGCACCTCCCCGTCGCGGTCGATCAGGCAGGCCCAGTGCGATGACTTGCCGACGTCCAGGCCGAGCACGGCCGCGGGCCTGGTGGATGGCGCTTTCACGGTGGTATCCTTCCGGTAGTCGTTCGACCGGATGGCCTCCCCCTCGGCACTCACATTACCAGCCGCGGCGCCTGCCCGGCACTTTCCTATCAGCCGTCGGGGGCGGCGCGTCCCGCGCCGGCAGCACCCAACGGGCCCTCTCGGGGGCAGGGACGTTCGGCCGTGCGCGGGCGCCCGGTCGGCGGCCCGTTCTGGGCGCGCCTCAATCGTAGCCCGAGACGGTCCCGGGCTGACAATTTCGACTGTAATGGACGTTCTTAAACGACTGGTCATTGGGGACAGTCTTGGTGCGCTCCGTTCGTCCTCCCGTTCGATTTTTGCTCGGTGGGTATACTTCCATCCGCAATACAGGCCGGAATGAGGAGGTATCCAAATGCCGGACAACGGATTGATTCAAAAGAAAGATGCGCACGAGATGGCTCATGGGCGTCCTGTCCAGATAACCGAGCACACGGCGGTAACCGAGCTGCAGCCCAGTCTGTCCGATGTCGTGTGCGCAAACAAAAAGCTGCAGATTGGCTTTATCGTTGCGCTCGTGGTCCTGGCGCTGCTGTCGGGCTTTGTAGCTCGTCCGCATTTCGCCGATACCAAAACTTGGGACTCCACCATCGAGGTCATCGACCAAAAGAAGGGTAACGTACTGGCGCTCACGACCTCGTGCGTGGCGCTGTCTGCGGGCATTACCGCGCTGCCGGGTGATACGGGAACGCCGGTTGCCGAGCAGCTCGCGCAGCTTTCAGGCAACCTTGGTATCGTGCTTGCCGTGCTCTACCTCGAGAAATACCTGCTAACCATTTTGTGGTCGGTTGGCTTGGGCATCTTAATCCCGTTTGCGTTGGTGCTCTTTGCGGTGTCGCTCGGCATTCACGGGCGCTGGAGCACGAGCGCTGTCCTGCGCCGTGTGGCGACACGCGTGCTGGTAGTTGCCGTGATCGGCATGGCGTTGGTGCCTGCAAGCGTTTGGGTGTCGCAGAAGGTCGATGAAACGTATCGCGTAAGTATTGAGCAAGCTGAGCAAAAGGCTGCGGACGCTGCGGACGCGGCCGACACCACGGACAAGTCAGCCGAGACCAGCTCAAAATCGAACAAGAAAAAATCCGAGGCCACGGAGTCCAAAAACGTGCTCGAGCAGTTGACTGATGGGGCCTCGAGCCTTGTTACGTCGGTGACCAGCGGTGCCAAGCAGATGACCGACGAGATCGTGCAGCAGGTGACCGACCTCATCGAAGGCGTCATCGTGATGATCGTGACTTCGTGCGTTATCCCGCTGCTGGTGCTCGTGGCGTTCCTGTGGCTGGGACACGTACTGCTGGGGATCGATATTTCCGGCCCGGCGAACTATTTGACGGGCCGCTTTCTGAGTGCTCCGTCCAAGCACGCCAAATAGGGTGGGCAGTCCGAGTAGCTAAAACAGCTGTATATACCGGGGAATACCGCCGAAGGGCGGCCGAGACACGTTCTTGGCCGCCCTTTTGTTTGTTGAACACATGGTCGCTACGTCCGCGCCCGGCTCAAACGGTCAGCAATCATCCGTGAACGATATTTGTTCAAAAAAGAACAAAGATAAACAAATAGTTGTTGCAGTTACTGTTCGAATGTGTTCAAATAAACATGAACAGTGAAGAACCGCACATTCAGATGCCCGGACCTGAACGCGATTCAACACTTCCAAACAGAAACTACGCACCTGCGTATCTCTCAAGGAGGATGTCATGAGGGTTGTAATCGCTTCCGATGCCGACGGTATGTCGATGAAGGAGTCCATCAAGGAGATGCTCATCGCCGACGGTCACGAGGTCGTCGACTATTCCGAGACCCCTGCCGCGGACTTTGTCGATTCCGCGACCGCCGTTGCCAAGGACCTGCTGGAGCACAAGGATTCCCAGGGCTTCGCATTCGATAAGTACGGCGTCGGCTCCTATATGGCCGCCGTCAAGATCAAGGGCATGGTCGTCGCCAACATTTCCGACGAGCGTTCCGCTTACATGACCCGCGAGCACAACGGCTCGCGCATGGTCACCATGGGCCCGGGCGTTGTGGGCACCGAGGTCGCCAAGAAGATCGCCCGCGAGTTCCTGCGTGCACAGTACGCCGGCGGCCGTCACCAGATCCGTGTCGACATGCTCAACAAGATGGCCTAACGAGAGCCACCGAGAACTCGAACTTCTACCTCAACTTGTGAATTCAGACGAAAGGACGTTCTGATGAAGAAGACCATCGCAATCGGTTGCGACCATATCGTTACGGACGAGAAGATCTATCTGGCCGACCGCCTGGAGCAGGCTGGTTACAAGGTGCTCGACTGCGGCACCTACAGCCACACCCGTACGCACTATCCCATCTACGGTAAGGCCGTGGGCGAGGCTGTTGCCAGCGGCAAGGCCGACTTTGGCGTGGCCCTGTGCGGCACCGGCATCGGCATCACCAACGCCGTCAACAAGGTTCCCGGCGCCCGCTGCGCCCTGGTCCGCGACATGACCTCTGCCCTGTATGCCCGTCGCGAGCTCAACGCCAACATCGTGGGCTTTGGCGGCAAGATTACCGGCGAGTTCCTGATGGCCGATATCATGCTTGCCTTCCTGGAGGAGCCCTACGAGAAGACCCCCGAGCACGATGCCCTGATCGCCAAGATCGATGCCTGCAATAAGGCCGACGCCGAGGCTCAGGCTGACCCGCACTTCTTTGACGAGTTCCTCGAGAAGTGGGACCGCGGCGAGTACCACGACTAAGGAGGTTACGCGGTTTTACCAAACCGCGTAACGGGTCGACGCTGCGAAGCCATCTGGTGGGCAATCTGCCGTTCAGCTTCGGCGGCATGACCAGAAGGTCAATGCCGCCTCGCTTCACGGCACCTTGCCTCACCAGCTGGCTTCTCGCTGACGTTGAGGTGACCTGTGGGGTTACCGCTGTTGTTGCGAAGATTTCCGATACGGCGAGCTGCTCCGATAACACGTTTGCTTGCTTGGCTTGAGTGCTTCGCTCTTGGCTGTACTTGGCGATTTGCAGCTTTTCAATTGACGGCTCGCGTTTCTGTGAGGGGGCGCGGGCCGGTTTTCTATCAGCCCTATTGACTTGGCGGGCTGTCGTAAGAAAGGGAAGGCTCCTATGGAGTTTGTTCTTGATAACGGTTCTATCCGCGTAGCACTGAGCACGGCGGGCGGGTCGTTCACTTCTATTGCGGCCAACGGCCGTGAGTACCTGTGGCAGGGTGACCCGGCGGTCTGGTCGGGCCAGGCACCCATTTGTTTCCCGATCTGCGGCGGCCTTCGTGACGGTCGCGCAATGACCACGGGCGGCCGCGAGGTCAAGCTCGCCCGCCACGGCTTTGCTCGCAAGCAGGAGTGGAAGCTCGAGGAGCAGAGCGACAACATGGTTGCGCTGAGCTTAAGCTCTGCCGACCATGCCGAGTTGCTCGAGCAGTACCCGTATCCGTTTAAGATCGTTGCTCGTTACACGATCGATGCGGAGAAGGTGGCCGTGTCGTACGAGGTGACCAATGAGGGCACCGAGGACATGCCGTTCTTTGTGGGCGGTCACCCTGGCTTTAAGTGCCCGCTTGACGAGGGCGAGTCCTACGACGACTACGAGCTTCGTTTTGAGCAGCGTGAGGCCACCGAGCTCTGTACTGCCGTTCCCTCGACGGGCCTGATTGATGTTGAGCATCGCAGCAAGAACCCCATGATCGGCCATGACCTGCCGCTTACCCACGAACTCTTCGACTTCGCGGAGACCATCTTTGACGTGCTCGAGAGCCGCGTGGTTACGCTGACCAAGAAGACCGAGGACAAGGGCGTGCGCCTGACGTTCCCCGATATGCCGTACCTGATTGTGTGGAGCAAGCCCGAGGGTGACTTTGTGGCCGTGGAACCGTGGGGCGGCCTGTCCACCTGCTCCGACGAGGACGATATTCTGGAGCACAAGCGTGGCTGCCTGGAGGCCAAGCCGGGAGAGACCGTCACCCGCGGCTTTGAGATCGAGATCCTTTAACGAGTTATCGTATGTTTGGGGCGGGTTATGCCGCCCCGGAACAGGAGTTCAACATGATTCTGACCGTTACCATGAACCCGTCGATTGATACGCGCTATCAGCTCGACAAGTTGATCATCGACGACGTGAACCGTGTGACGCCCGAAAAGACCGCTGGCGGCAAGGGCCTCAACGTGAGCCGTGTGCTGCTGCAGTTGGGCGACGATGTGCTCGCGACCGGTCTGCTCGGCGGACACATGGGTGCCTATATGGCCGAGCTTATGGATGCCGACGGCGTCAAGAACGACTTTGTGCCCATCGCCGGTGAGACGCGCATTTGCCTGAATATTCTGCACGAGGGTAATCAGACCGAGCTGCTGGAGAGCGGCCCGCAGATCGCTCCGGCCGAGCTCGAGGCCTTTACGGCCAAGTTTGCCGAGCTTGCAGCGAAGGCGGACGTTGTGACGCTTTCGGGCTCGCTGCCGCGTGGCGTCGATGCCGGCTACTATGCCGAGCTCGTCAAGATCGCCGAGGAGGCGGGCGCCAAGGTGCTGCTCGACACTTCGGGTGCATCGCTGGAGGCCGCGCTGGAGTCCGACGCTAAGCCTGAGCTCGTAAAGCCCAACCTGACCGAGATTAACGGCCTACTGGGTACGTCCTTTACGACCGATGATGTCGATGCCCTGCGCGAGGCGCTTGCCGCCGATGACCGTTTTGCCGGTATCCCCTGGGTTGTCGTTTCGATGGGCGCTGCCGGTTCGGTGGGCTTCCATGAGGGTCGCGCGTTCCGCGCCAAGACGCCCGCGATTGCGGCTGTGAACGCAACGGGTTCCGGCGACTCGACCATCGCCGGCTTTGCACATGCCATTGCTGCTGGCGCCGACGACGTCACGGTGCTCAAGACCGCCAATACCTGCGGCAAGCTCAACGCCATGGATCCCAAGACCGGCCACCTGGTCATGGACCGCTGGGACGAGATCTTCAACAACGTTGTCGTGACTGAACTTTAAGGTTACGGCGTTTTACCAAACGCCGTAACGGCTCGACGCTGCAAACCCGCCAGAGCGGCAATCTGCCTTTCAACTTCGGCGGCATGACCAGAAGGTCAATGCCGCCTCGTTTCAAGGCACCTTGCTCGCTCTGGCGGGTTTTCGCTGTCGTTGCCAAAACATCGGCGTTGCCTTGTCGCAAGTAGTCATCGGGGACGTTCTTTAATGACTAGTCGTTTAAGAACGTCCCCGATGACTACACTCAAAAAACGGTGCCCGTCGGCGATATTGCCGGCGGGCACCGTTGTCGTGTAGGTGGCTATGTCGTGTGGGCTGCTGTTGAACGTTCGGGCCCGTGCTCTACAGCGAGTCGATAAAGCGCTGTTGGGCGGCGCGTCCCGCCTCGTCCCACTTAAAGACGCCGGCGTTGTCGAGCACGTGGCCAAACACCACGCCGACCTCTTCGTGCAGGATATCGATGGCGTTGTCCGCCGTGAGCTCATCGGCGCGGCGGGCATAGACGTCCTCGGCCCATGCGGCGTGGCTGTGGCAAAGGTCGTCGCCCTCGAGCGCGGCGGCAAGGTCGTAGCTGGCATCGGCCTTGGCCGCCAGCAGGTGCTCGCGGACAGCGCCGAGCTCGGGGACCAAGCGCGGCGGTAAAATCGCCAGGCCCATGACCTCGATCAGGCCGATGTTCTCCTTCTTGATATGGTGGTACTCGGCATGCGGGTGGAAAACGCCCAGCGGATGTTCGTCGGTCGTGATATTGCAGCGAAGCGCCAGGTAGGCCTCGTAAATCTCGCCGCCGGCATTGCCGCGGGAGTCGACGCGGCGGATGACGGGCGTCACGGTGTTGTGCGCCACGCCATCGGCCGTGTGCGCGATGACGCCCACAGACTCATCGGTCCACTCGCGCCAGGCGAGGATAATCTTCTCGGCAGCGTCGAGCAGCTGGGCGCGGTCATGCGAGCGCAGGCGCAGCACCGAGAGCGGCCACTGCAGCACGGTACCGGTGACCTGGTCAAAGCCGGGCACGCTAAACTGCGAGACCTCGGCGGCATGCATCATGGGGAACTCGTGCGCACCGCCCTGGAAGTGGTCGTGCGACAGAATCGAGCCGCCCACGATGGGCAGATCGGCGTTGGAGCCAATAAAGTAGTGCGGGAACAGGTCGACAAAGTCGAGCAGGCAGGTCAGGCCCTTGCGGTCGACGTGCATCGGGCGATGCTCGGAGCTCATGGCAATGCAGTGCTCGTTAAAGTACGCGTACGGGCTGTACTGGAAGCCCCAGCGCTCGCCGTCGAGCTGGATGGGAATAACGCGCAGGTTCTGACGGGCGGGATGAGCGCCGCCGTCGGCTGCGGCGGAGCGTCCGGGGTAGCCCTCGTTCTCGATGCAGAGCTGACAGGCGGGATACTTCTCGCCCGTGTTTTTGGCGGCACCGGCTGCGGCAATATCGCGCGGGTCCTTTTCGGGCTTTGACAGGTTGATAGTGATCTCCAGGTCACCCCAGTTGGTGGGGGTGTTCCATTTGATATTGCGCGCGATGGCGGCGCGGCGCACGTAGCCGGCGTCGCAGCACAGACCGTAGAACCAGTCGGTCGCGGCGCGGGGCTCGTTGACGCCCATGCGGCCGTCGAACTCCTCGTTTACAACCGAAGGCCTCGGCATCAGCGCGCCCATGATGCGCATGGCGATGCGGTCGCGGCCCGACGCCGTGTCCTCGGCGGCGCCGTTGGCAACGGCGGCCTCGGCAAGCGCGGCGAGCGTGCCCTCCAGGTCAAAGTCAGGCAGGGTATCGGGGTGCAAGAGCGAGAGTTTCTCAACTTGGAGTGCCCAAGTCATGTCGAGTGCGGGGCCCGTGGCGCCGATGCACTCCAAAATGGTGTTGTATGCCCAGATGCGATCGTCCTGGCCGATCATCGATCGGTGGATAGCGTACTCGATCAGGTTCTGCGCGGCCTCGCGCACGTCAGTCATTACAGCCATGCCGCGTAAGCCCCCTTGTCAGAGATGGCGTAGTGACGGGCAGAGCCTTCGCCCAGCCAGCCGTTCATCTTGGCGATGAAGGTGTCGACCAGGTCGAGCGGCACGAAGGCCTGGATGGTGCCACCAAAGCCGCCACCGTGGATACGAACGGCGCCGCGGCCGTCGAGCACGTGCTCGGCCAGCGCCAGGGCATACATGGAAGGCTGCTCGGAGCCCAGCTTGGCAACGACATTCTGCAGGTACATGGCAGAGCTGGCGCCGGACTCGCGCGTCAGGACCAGGAACTGGTCGATGTCGCCGGCGTTCAGGGCTGCCCAGCGCTTGTCGACCAGGCCGTTCTCGTACCAGTAGTGAACGGCGCGCAGACAGGCACGGTCGCCCAGCTTGGCGCGCAGCTCGGGGAGCTTGGCGTCAAAGTCGGCAACGTCGACCTCGCACAGGCGTGCCTTGCCAAACTCGGCGGCGACGTCCTGCATCTCGCGCGGAACGGCGGCGTAGTCATCGGTGGCGGCCACGTGGTCGGCACCGACCTTAACGAGCACGAGCGCATAACCGTGATCCTCAAAGTTGAGCTCGAGCTTCTGGGTTTTAGGCTGAGCCTGATCCTCAAAGTCCATGTAGGCGAGGCCGCCCAAGCAAACGGCGGCCTGGTCCATCAGACCGCAGGGCTTGCCGTAATAGTTGTTCTCGGTGCGCTGGCTCATCTGGGCGAGCGCGACGGGCTCGATGGCGGGTGCGTCCCAGAGCGTCTCCATGGCGCGACCGTATGCCGCCTCGACAGCAGCGGAGCTCGAAAGACCGCCGCCCGAGGGGACGGAGCAGGTGAAGGCAAAGTCGAAGCCCTGGGGCTCAACGCCCAGAGAGGCGATTTCGTGGGCCATGCCGCGGACGAGGCTTGCGGACGTGCCCTTCTCGGACTCCTGAACGTCTAGCGTATCGAGCGTGATCTCAAACGTAGGATAGCCCTCGTCGGCGACGCGAACCTTGTTGGAATCGGTCGCCACGGCAATGCCGTCGACGGCGACATCGAGCGAGCCGGCGATAACGTGACCGCCCTCGTGATCGGTGTGGTTGCCGCTGATCTCGGAACGGCCGGGCGCGTGCACATAGAGCACCTGGCGATCGCCGATGGGGCCAAACTCCTCCTCAAACAGCTTGGTGAGCGTGGCGAGTGTCTTTTCGTCGGGGGTGGTCATGAGGGTCCTTTCCTTGGCGCATACTGACGAGTTTTCCGTCGTAGTGAGTACGTTAACAATCTGAAGTGGCATAAACTCAGCATCTACGATGCCGCACGTTACGGGCTATGTTAACGTACTCATAACACAACACTTATCACTTTTTGAGAATCTGGTAATCGGTAGAAATCCAGCCGTGAACGGTATTGCCGTATGGACTTATAGAGCAGAAGAGTTGCGGATTGAAAAAGTAGAGTACGTTAACATGCGTCCGACGATAGCGGGCTTCGGCGCGGGGCGTATTTCTGCCCGGGCCGGCATGCACGCTATTCAGATCTCGCGAGGGTGAAGGTGATCCTGTGGTAAGGCGCCCGTCCAACGATACAGGTACGCGTCCGGTCTCCATGGCCGACGTCGCCCGCGCTGCTGGCGTTTCGCAGCAGACGGTTTCGCGCGTTGCCAACGGCCTCCCTAACGTCAACGAGCAGACGCGCCAGCGCGTGCAAGCCGCCATGCAGGAGCTCGGCTTCCGTCCGAGTTATGCCGGTCGCTCGCTGCGCGACGGCCGTTACCATTCGGTCGGTCTGTGCGTCAACGATGTCACCAAGTTTGGGAACCTCTCAATGATCGACGGCATCGCCAGCGCAGCTCGCGAGCATAATTGCGCCATCACGCTGGTCGAGATGTCCAAGACCGAGGAATTCTCGCTTGCCGAGGCAACGCGTCGTATGGCCGCGCTGCCCGTGGACGGCATCATCATCGGCATGAGCCGTATGGCGCCCGATTTTGAGACGTTTGATCCGTTACCGGGTATCGGCACGGTTATCGTCACCATGTATGCGCACCCGCGGGTGACTACGGTCGACTCCGATCATTACGGCTGCTCGCTGTTGCTTATGGACCATCTGTTTGAGCTGGGGCACGAGCAGATTCGCTATATTGGCGGCCCGTCGTTCTCGGTCGACGAGCAATTTCGTCGCGCCGGTTGGCAGGATGCGCTCGAGCGTAAACACATCGAGCCGGCAGAGCCGCTCGAGGGCGACTGGTCTGCCAACAGCGGTTACGAGGCCGGCAGATATCTGGCCGAGCACGATCGCACCATGACGGCGATTTACGCGGCAAACGACCAGATGGCAAATGGCGCAATTGCAGCGCTGCGCGACAGCGGCTTGCGCGTGCCCGAGGACGTGAGCGTGGTGGGTGTCGATGACTCACTCGACGACTTTGTCGCGCATAACGAGCTCACGACCGTTCGATTCGACTTGCATCAGCGTGGGCGCGAGGTATTCGAGCATGCGGTTCCCGAGGCGGGTACGGCGGGCAAAACCGTTGCCATTCGCATTCCCGGTCAGCTCATCGTTCGACACACCACGGCAGCGCCGCGCGCATAGTTTTCGCAGGTCAACGGCTCGGCGTTGCATATCAATAACAATCGGTAAGGATGCCGGCAGATAGCCGTGACTATGAAGGCGAGTGCTATGATAGACGGGTTCATTTGTCTATCTAGGAGGCTTTGCCTGATGGAGATCACCAAGGATATCCGCTACATTGGCGTTGACGATCATGACATCGACCTGTTCGAGGGCCAGTACGACGTGTCCGAGAACGGTATGGCATACAACAGCTACGTTATCTTGGGCGAGAAGATCGCTGTCGCCGATTCGGTCGATGGCGGATTTGTCGACGAGTGGCTCGGCAACCTCGAGACCGTACTCGACGGCCGCACGCCCGACTACCTGGTCATCCATCACATGGAGCCCGATCACTCCGCCGGCATCGCCGCCTTTATGGAGCGCTATCCCCAGGCGCAGATTGTGGCAAGCATGGGCGCCTTCCGTATGATGGTCAACTACTTTGGCACCGACTTCCCCGAGCGCAAGATGGTTGTCAAAGAGGGCGACGTGCTTGATCTGGGTGGCCACAGCCTGACCTTTGTCGGCGCCCCCAACGTTCACTGGCCCGAGGTACTCTTCTCCTACGAGGCTACCGACAAGGTGCTCTTTAGTGCCGACGGCTTTGGCAAGTTTGGCGCCAACGACATCGAGGATCCGGAAGGGTGGGCCTGCGAGGCGCGCCGTTACTACTTTGGCATCGTGGGCAAGTTCGGCAAGTTTGTGCAGGCCGTGCTCAAGAAGGCCGCCGACCTGGACATCCAGATCATCTGCCCGCTTCATGGCCCCGTGCTGACCGAGAACCTGGGCTACTACCTCGACACCTACAACACCTGGTCGAGCTATCAGCCCGAGGATGAGGGCATCACCATTGCCTACGCGAGCGTCTACGGCCATCTGAAGGCTGCCGTTGAGGAGCTTGCATCTGCGCTCGAGGCTCGCGGCCAGAAGGTCTCCGTTTTTGACTTGGCTCGCGACGACATGGCCGAGGCCGTTGAGGATGCGTTCCGCTATGACCGTCTGGTGCTCGCTTCCATCACCTATCAGGGCGAGATCTTCCCGTTCATGAGCACCTTTATCCATACGCTTGCCGAGCATGCCTACCAGAACCGTACCGTGGCGCTTGTCGAGGCCGGCTCCTGGGCGCCCGCCGCTGCCAAGGTTATGACCAAGGAGCTCGAGGGCATGAAGGACATCACCCTGACGCAGAACAAGGTGACCGTGCTAGGTTCGCTCAGCGACGCATCGCGCGCCCAGATTGAGGCCCTCGCTAACGAGCTCTCCAAGTAGCGATACGCTCACGTTTAACGCTCAAACCACCACAAAGGTGCCTTTGTGGTGGTTTTTGTTTAAGCGCTGGCGATGAGGAGATTTGGGCGGGCGTTGTCGACGATCTCGGCGATTGAGGTGGCGACGGCGTGATCGGGGTCACGGTCCATCACGATGGCGTTGACGTCGGTCAGCTCGGCAAAGCGGTACATGCCGCGTCCGTTGACCTTACTGGCGTCCATGAGGGCGACACTTTGACGGGCGGCACCGACCATAGCCGCTTTGGTCTCGGCCATCTGCGGAAAGTCGGTCGTAAAGCCGCAGCCGGGAACAAAGGCGCCGGGGCACATGACGGCAAGGTCGGCGTGGACCATTTGGAGCGCTTGCATGGTAAGTGGGCCGTACAGATAGCGATGACCTTTGCGCAGTGCCCCGCCCAGCATGACGACATCGACTGAGGGCATGCTCTCGTCGATGTAATCGGCAATGGTAATGTCGGCCGTGATGACGGTGATGCCATCGCGCTGGTCGAGGAGCCGGACAAACTCGAGCGCTGTGGTGCCCGAGTCGACGAGCAGCGTGTCGCCGTCATTGACGAGTTCGATGGCGCTTTGTGCGATGGCCTGCTTGGCGGCGACATTGACGTTGATGCGGCGATCCTGGGTGGATACGGTCAGTCGCTTCTGGAGCGACACGGCGCCGCCATGCGTGCGGCGCAGCTTGCCGGACTCGGCGAGCGCGTCTAGGTCGGCGCGGGCGGTAACGGAGGACACGCCAAAGGTCTGGGCGATTTCTGCTACCTGCACCGAGGCGTTATGTTCGAGCATTTCCATAATGGCGGCACGACGCTCATCGGCGAAAGCTCGGGTTGTTGCATGGGCCATATCCGCTCCATCATCGTCTGAAATTTGCAGGAATTGTGTTGAGTCTATTTTCGTTCATTTTCTTTTTAAGTAAGAAAACGCCTTTCGATTACTTACTTTTTCTATAAAAGAAAGACCTCGAACGCCCAAAATTCAATATCGAACACGCCCACTCGGCTCCAATTCCTTCCGTTTACTTTTCAAAAACGGCTGTATTGACCTGCATGGGCTCAATATCTCGCACGTGCAAAGCCGCTGAATTTCATACAATAAGTGCAGCAAAACACAAGGTAAAACGCCTTGTGAACAACTACGCCCGATGTCCAGATGCGGGCGAGGGAGAGGAGCAAACGCTCATGGCACTTGTTACCACCGAAAAGATGCTCAAGGACGCTCAGGCCGGCCACTACGCCGTCGGCGCGTTCAACGTCGAGAACCTCGAGTTTGTTATGGCCGTTCTGGCCGCTGCCGAGGAGACCAAGTCCCCCGTCATCATGCAGACCACCCCGGGCACCATCAAGACCGCTGGTCTGGACTACTTCTACGGCATGGTCAAGGCTGCCGCCGAGCGCGCTTCCGTGCCCGTCGCTCTGCACCTCGATCACGGCGATGGCTATGACCGCTGCATGCAGGCTTTCCGCACTGGCTACACCTCTGTCATGATCGACGGTTCGCACGAGTCCTTCGAGGACAACATTGCCCTGACCAAGTCCGTCGCCGACGCTGGCCGCGCCATGGGCGTGCCCGTCGAGGCCGAGCTCGGCAAGGTTGGCGGCAAGGAGGACGACGGTCCCGCGGTTGAGGGCGAGAGCCCCTACACCGATCCGGCCGAGGCCAAGGAGTTCGTCGAGCGCACTGGCTGCACCTCCCTCGCTATTGGCGTTGGCACCAGCCACGGCGTGTACACGAGCGATCCGCACATCGAGCAGTCCGTGGTCAAGGCCATCCGCGACGCCGTCGACGTGCCGCTGGTTCTGCACGGTACCTCCGGTGTGCCCGATGAGCAGGTTGCCGAGGCCGTGAAGAACGGCATCTGCAAGGTCAACTACGCCACCGAGCTGCGTCAGGCCTACACCAAGGGCTTCATGGCCTACATGGCCGAGAACCCCGCCTGCTTCGATCCCAAGAAGCCGGCCAAGGAGGGCATGCGCGAGATCACCGAGCTGGTTAAGATCCGCATGACCAACCTCAACTCTGTGGGCAAAGCAGAGTAACAGCAAGGGTACTCCGACTCGCTACATATCCCGGGGAGGGACGAGGGCTTAGTTCCCCAATCGTCCTCGGGCATGCAAAAAGCCTCGCTGCGCACTTCGTGCGACGAGGCTTTTTGCCCCCTGCGGAAAGATTGGGGAACTAAACCCTCGTCCCTCCCAGGTTGACCTACTCGAGGTCGTCGCCCTTGTGGCGTTAGGGCGGAAAATAATAAGAAGCCTTCGCGCTGCGGAATGATTTTGGAAACTAAGTGCGGGGGCCCGCCCAAGCTGTCCTGTTCAATCGCCCTTGTGGCGTTAGGGCTGAAAGGGTGGGGCGCGTGGGTTATTTGGTTGTTAGGGTTAGTAGGTCGTTGGGGGTTTTGAGGTTGTAGGTGGCGTTTGGGATATCTTGGTGTGATCCCCATGCTGCTCGGGCAAAACTGACCCCTGCTGAAGTTGCGCATTGTTCGTCGTAGACGGTGTCGCCAACGTAGACGACGTTGCCAGGATTCGCGCCCGCACGTCGGAGATATTCGAGCATGGGTGCGGGTGCGGGTTTATGTTCGGTTGTGTCTTCGACAAGGATGATGTGCTCAAAATACTTATCGAAACCAAGGGGTGCAATTTCTTTTGCGTATTCGTCGCGCGCACGTGAGGAGACGATGCCAAGTTTGCAGCCGCTATCGGCGAGCGTTGCGATGACTTCAAGCAAACCTGGAAACACGCTGATGGTGCTTTTAAAGCTGGCGGCAACTTGGCACCAGCGATCCAACGTTGCCTGCGAGTAGATCCCAAGTTTCTCAAGGGCATCCTTGCCGGGTATGCCGAGGGCAAAGTCAAGCTCGTGTCGGGGAAGCGTTTTGCTGGTCTCTTCTTGGACAATCTGGACAAGCGATGACAGAACGCTTTCTTCTGTATCTGCCAATGTCCCATCAACGTCAAATACGATATGGTCAAAGTGCTTCATATGATTGCTCCTCTCTGTTGTTTGCCTGCAAGTTTGATGCAGTGACAGAAGAAGGGCTAGCGGGATTTCTGCCTGGTGCTATCGAGATTCTGCCTCGCTGCTCGATAGCTCGAAGGAGTGCACCCCATTTGTTCTTTAAATACCTGGCCAAGATGGCTTGCTGTTATAAATCCGCATTGGCGCGCGACTGTCTGTACCGTTCTCGTGGTGTGTGCCAAAAGTTCGCAAGCACGGTTTATGCGGTATGCGCGTAGATATGCCGCCGGGGTCGTTCCTGCACAAGTTTCGATAATGCGGTAACACTCTCTTTCGCTTACGCCGGCTGCAGATGCCATCTGGGGCACATCTATAGCGGCTGCATAGTTTGCGCGGATAAAGTCCAGGATTGCCTTGAACTGTACGTCGCGGCTGGTCATCCAAGAGGCGCCGTCGGAAGAAAAGAGCGGTTCGGTCTTGGCGTTAATCTGAATCCAGAGCTCTGACAAACTATTTCGAAGCGCCATCTCGTTCTGCGGCTGTTGAAGGTCGTGGTTAAAGGAACTCTTTAGCAAATCGATAAAGGGCATATCGTCGGGGTTGGTGGGCGACCATTTGAGCACATCGACGCCTCGACATTGCAGCAAAGGATTGATATAGCGCTTTTGAAGGCGTCCCGCGGGATCGCCGAGCATCGACGGCTGAAAGATATGCAGCATTTGAATGGCTGGCGCCGAATTGGGTGATTGCAGCGTGCTGTGCAAAACGCCGCCGTTGATAAAGCCGGCGGACCCTTCCTCAAAGCGTACGTGCTCATGAGCCGCGTGCGTTCGATAGTCAATCGCTCCCTGCTCCATGTAGAAAAGCTCAACTTCGGAATGCCAGTGCCAGGGGACGGAATTGCCCGGATAGCGAGCGAATTCTGCGCGTTCGGCAATATAGGGCCAGTCATCGGCGGTCTCGGGAAACGCTTCCTCGCGTCCTCCGCGGTGCAATTCTATGTGATCCATGTTTCGCATGGCATCAGTATAAAGCGCGATGGGCTTAGATTGCTCTTGCCTGTTCGGGGAACGCCTTGTCTAGGGATGCTTGGAGCTTTTCGAACGATGCTCGCAAGTTGAGGTTCTGGTCGGTTGAGCGTTTTGCTTTTGTGGTGGGGGAGTCGAGGAGGCCATTTCTCTGTGTCGGGGGGAAGGAGAAAAGGTCTGCATGTGTTAGGGATGGCTGCTGTGTTGCGTCATTGGAAGAATGCATGCTTATGCGGCCTCCTCGATGTCCACCAAAAGGTTGCGCACGGGGTGTGCTGCTAGGTCCCGTGCGTTGGCAGTATTATGCCGCGGCTGCTGAAAAGAAGCGCTAAAGAAAGGCTTAACCTGGTTTGATGTTACGATGAAACTGCAGTTCAGAGGTATCGAGTAACACTCTTGAAAGGTTTTGAGCTTAAGGGCTTTCTAAGGTTTGTGACGTGGATGTGGCGCGGACGTGCGGAGCGTGTGAATGCTCGCTGTTAGCGCTGCGGCTCTGTGGCGCGCACCTGCTCGATGACCTTTTCCATCGTGGCGTCGATGCGGTCTTTTTTGAGTTCGCATTCCCAGATGGTTATGGGCGTCCAGCCCATTTGAGTGAGCGCTGCCACAGCAGCACGGTCGCGCTCGACGTTGCGACGGAACTTTGCCTCCCAAAACTCAACGTTGCGCTTGGGCTGGCTTGGGTTGCACTTGGGGCAGCGGTGCCAAAAGCAACCGTTGACGAAGATGGCGATCTTGCGGCCGGGGAAGGCGATGTCGGGCTTGCCGGGTACCTTCCATTCCAAACGATAGCCCGTAAGGCCCGCGGCCCGTAGGCGCTGACGTACGAGCAGCTCGGGCTTGGTGTTGGCGCGCTTGTTGCCCTTCATGGACTTTTTGATGGCGGCGCGACGGCGGACCAGTTCGCGCTCGTCAGCGGAGAGGTCCGAGGTATCGATGCCGTCGAGCAGGCCGGGCTTGGGACGCTTCTTGCTGCGGCGCTTAGGTGCGCGCTTGGGCTCGGTGGAGGGCTCGTCGGTCGCGGTGGCGTCGGCGTAGTTGGCAGTGCCGTTGGCCTCAAGCCGATCTTCCCTCAACTCAATCAGAGCATCGATAAGCCCTTTGTCGGCGGGCATCCACTCAACGGTGGCAAGCGAGGTGCGCGGAATCCAGCGGATATCGAGCTGGCGGTCGTGCTTCTGGGGCTCATCGGATTCATCGGCGAGCGAGCAGTAGTAGCACTCCATGGAGAGATGGAAATCGGGGTAGTCGTACTCAACGGTGTAGAAGTCACGCAGGTTGGTGACCTTCACCTGCAGCTCTTCCATGAGCTCGCGGCGCACGGCGTCCTCGGGCGTCTCGCCGCGCATGAGCTTGCCGCCTGGGAACTCCCAAAGTCCCCGCATGTCGCCATAGCCGCGCTGCACGGCAAGCAGCTCGTCAGATCCTTCCTTGCGAATGATCCCAGCGGCAACATGAACAGTCTTCAACAGGAGTCCTCTCTCAACATCAACAAGTGACAGGCTAGCTACCCGTACCTTACACAACGGTAAGGCAAGCGTAAGCCATATCGATGGTAGCCGACTCGGCTCCCTGCGACTATAGATGCCGTAGACTAATCGCAAGAAAGGACTCGGTATGCAAACCACGCACATGGCGACCCCGGTACTGGAGGTCGCGCATCTCGAAAAGGTATATGGAGCGCTGGGCAACGTGACCCGCGCGCTCAACGACGTCAACTTTACCGTCAACCGCGGCGAATTCGTCGGCATCATGGGAGCCTCGGGCTCGGGCAAGTCGACGTTGCTCAACTGCGTGTCGACCATCGATGCCGCCACGAGTGGCGCCATCCGCATCAACGGCCAGGATGTGACGCGCATGAAGCAGGCCAAGCTCTCGCAGTTCCGCCGCGAGGAGCTGGGCTTTATCTTCCAGGATTCCAACCTGCTCGATACGCTCACGGCACGCGAGAACATCGCCCTGCCGCTCACCATCGCCCGCGCAAACTCGGCAGAGATTTCGACCCGCGTGCAGGATGTGGCAGCGCGCCTGTCCATCAGCCAGGTGCTCGACAAGTATCCCTACCAGATGTCCGGTGGTCAGCAGCAGCGCGTTGCCGCGGCTCGCGCGCTCGTCACCGACCCCACTATGATTATGGCCGACGAGCCCACCGGCGCCCTCGACTCCAAAAGCGCTCGTCTGCTGCTCGAGAGCCTGGAGGCCCTGAATCGCCGCCTGCGCGCCACGGTACTCATGGTCACGCACGACAGCTTTGCCGCCAGCTACACGAGCCGTGTGCTGTTTATTCGCGACGGCAAGATCTTCACCGAGCTGCGCCGCGGCGATACCGACCGCCGAGAGTTCTTCGACCGCATTATGGAGGTCGTTGCCATGATGGGCGGTGAGGGCTCCGATGCTCTGTAAACTCGCTTGGGGCAACGTCCGCCGCGCCGGCCGCGATTACCTCGTCTACTTGCTGACGCTCACCCTAGGCGTCACGGTCTTCTATGCCTTTAACACCATCTCGATGCAGGTCGACATCGCCGGAATCGATGAAAAGGGCTTGGCGCAGGTAATGGGCAGCATGCTCGGCGACCTGACGTACTTTTTGGCCGGTGTCATGGCCTTTTTGATGGTGTATGCCAATAACTTCATCATGAAACGCCGCAAAAAGGAGTTTGGCCTGTACCAGGTGCTCGGCATGGGGCGCGGGCGCGTCGCCACGATCATGGCGCTCGAGACCGTGATAGTATCGGTCGTGGCCTTTGTCGTCGGCATTGTGCTGGGTGTGGGACTCTCCCAGCTCATGACGTTCTTTACGGCCTCGCTTTTTAAGACACAGATCGCCAATTTCCACTTCTTTTTCTCGGTGCATGCGTTCAACCTGACCCTTGCCTGCATGCTCGTAATGTTTGTGCTCACGCTACTGCTGAACCTTCGTGCCGTGCGTCGTACCAAACTCATCGAGCTTATGGGTGCCGAGCGTCGCAACGAGAGCATCAAGACACGCAACCCCTGGATCGCGATTGCCATCTTTGCCGTGGGCGTGGTGCTTGTGGGCGTGGCCTATTACCGTCTGCTACGTGATGGGTTCCCGCTAACCGCGACGGACAGCAAGCTGCAAGAGGCCATGAACCAGTTTGGTATTACGACCGCTATGGTTACCGTGGGCACCTTTGCCCTGTTCTGGGGACTCTCGGGCATGCTCATCAAGCTGCTGCAGAGCCTGCGCGGCGTGTATTGGCGCGGCCTCAACATGTTTACCGTGCGCCAGCTTGCGGCCAAGGTCAACACGGTGTGCTTTTCGATGGGCGTCATCGCGATGCTCCTGTTTTTGGCCATCACCTCGGTGACGTGCGGTATGTCGATTGCCAACGTGATGAACGAAAACCTGGAGCGCTATAACCCTGTAGACGTGTCTCAGACGTATGTCTATTACACGCCCGATACGTTCGACTACTACAAAGAGTACGTCAATCCGTCTGATGAAGCCGATCGCATGGTGCCGGCCGATACAACGGTCGATTTGTACCCCGCATGGCACGGCAGGGACAGTTCGGCGGACAACAACGACGAGACCGGCAAGAAGGTCGATATCGCCGATGTTGCCGGTGAGCATGTGCAGATCGATTCGTATCTGAGTTACCCGTTTGGCGGCTCGAATCCTTCGGTGACCCCAAGTGAGATGTGCAAGATCATGGGCGAAAAGCTTCCCAAGGCGTTCGGGGGTAGCAATGCCGATACGATGGGTCTGTTTGTGACGCCGGCGAGCCAGTACAACAAACTGCGTCAGATGATGGGTGAGGAGCCGGTGCACATCGGTCACGACCAGTATCTGCTCACGTGTGATATGGGCGGCGAGCTGGTCGACCTGTACACCAAGTATATGGCTGGTGGCCATGCCCTTACCTTGGGCGGGCATACGCTCAAGCCCGCAACCGATAAGTCGGACGAAGATACGGCGGCCATCGCCAACTCGGCGATGGGCAGTAATCCGGGTACCGTCGTCGTTGCCGACGAGCTGTTGTCCCAACTTAATCTGCAGCCGTATTCCAGTAGCCTGCTCGTTAACTACAAACAGGGGATGGATACGACCGAGGCAGACGAGAGCATTAAATACACTCTGCTCGACGATCTGCTCGTTGACGGCAAGAAGCCGGGGTCGTGGGGAACCTTCATCACACGCTCCGAGATGTACACGCAAGCAGCGCAAATGAACGGTCTTATTAGCTACCTAGCCATCTACATCGGCTTTGTATTGGTCGTTGCATGCGCGGCGATTCTGTCGATCCAGCAACTCTCCAACGTGGCCGATGGCAGCCGCAGCTATCGTGTGCTGGCACAGATCGGCTGCGACGACCGCCAGATTCGCCATTCGGTGATGGCGCAGCAAGCGGTATTCTTCCTGTTCCCGCTGGCAGTGGGCCTAGCGCACTCCTTTGTGGCACTTAAGGTGATCATCGAGCTGGTGAGCATATTCGGAAATATGAGCATCGGCGGCACCGTGGGCCTCACCTGTGCGATCTTCCTGGCAGCCTATGGTGGCTACTTCCTGGTGACGTACCTCATGAGCGCCGGCATGGTACAAGCTGCCATCGCCACCCGCTACAGCGAGTAGCAGACGGGCAAAACCGTCGCAAAACCAACGCAAACAACCGCCGCGGAGGGAGTCGGCCCCCTTCCGCGGCGGTTTTTTGCCTTTCCGGTACGCCTCAGATGCAAGTGAGTAGACTTTTTTGGATCTGCCGAGCACATCGCGACAAATGCTCGGTAAAACCGCAGGTCAGCGCTGTGGCGATTTGGGGTGTGCTCGGCTTCCTGCAAGAAGTCTACTCACTTGGTTTTTGCTGCTAGAAGACCGCCGCGAGGGAAGGCAACTCCCTCGCAGCGGCCGACGTTTGTCCAGATAAAACCTGCCAAAATAAACCTGTCCCTTTTTGGCAGGTTATCGCTTCCAAAAGTGGAGGATCAACGTCGTGCGGTTTTGCTGCTCGGTTTTGACCAGGATGTTGTGGATGTGGGTCTTGACGGTGCCCACGGCAAGGAATAGCTCGTCAGCGATCTCTTGGTTCGATTTGCCCAGCACAACCAGACGCATAACTTCGGTCTCACGGTTGGAGAGCTTGTAGGCGTTGCGATAGAAGGGCATCTGCTCTTCGATGTGTCGATCAAGATCGCTGACGTTCTTTTCCTCGGGCGCCTCCTGCATGCGGATTGAAAGCACGTGGTAGGAGTAGATGATCAGCAGAATCGCAAAGTAGCAGGCAAAGACGTTTTCGCTAAAGTTGCGCTCGGACAGATATAGTTGCAGCCAAGAGGGCGCCAGACTCATGGGGACAATCAGAATGTTGTAGAAATCCTCGGCAACGATGCAACCGACCAGAATAGCGCCGATAATCAGGTGCTTTTGTTGGTTGTTAACGCGTGCCTTCAGCTCGACTTGTGTGCTCTTGCGTGCCGTCCAAAAGATATATAGCCCCACGAAAACAAGGAATACCTGACGCATCGTGTAGTAGAGCCATTGATGAATGGGGCCGTAGGGGACAGCGACGATAATCAGCAGCTCGCTCAGCAAGAACGTTGCGACGGGAATGACAAACTGCTTTTTTGAATGCTTGTCGAACAAATCCATGGCAATGAGCCAGATAAAAGCTTGTGAAGCGGTCGCCACAAGGGTCCGCAACACAGGCATGGTAATTGAGTAATAGTCGCTGGCTGGAAAACTCTGGTTTTGCAACGTGTATTCAAAAAAGAAGATCTCGGTCATCTCGATGGCATAGCAAATAAAAACGCCGCTGCCATAGATAAAGAAGCGTCGACGAGACGAGGCATAGGCGGCAAGCGAAAGCACTGCCGTCACAATACAGATCACGAGTATCGCTAGGGTATAGAAGAACATCAGGGTGTTCATCTGCCACCGTCCCATCTCATTTCATCTATGGCCGAGCCCTGTATACCTTGTGGGATATAGACGTCTCAACCCTTCGTTCCATTGCGGATTAGGCGCCGAGATACAGCATAGCCGTATACCGTTCGCGGTTCTAGATAGTAAACCCCCTGCAAGCTGGCTACCTGCGGGTTTATATTGGTTTAGAGGGGATGTAACTCCGTGAACGGTCTTTAATCCCGAATAAACTAGGTAAAAATTGCATACGGGTGAATGATGGTCTTGTCAACACGAGGCGTGATGTTCGAGCGCCTCATAGCAATAGTCGGCACGACCGGCGGAAAGGAATCGACATGGCGCTGCCTAAGGATTTCATCGACACCAACGACTTCACCAAAGAGCAGATCCTGGCTATCGAGGATCTTGGCCTGGCAATGAAGAAGGCCATCAAGGTTGACGGCTATTATCCGCACCTGCTCCGCAACCAGAGCCTTGGCATGATCTTCCAGCAGGTTTCCACCCGCACCCGTCTTTCCTTCGAGACCGCCATGTGCGACCTCGGCGGCCATGCTCAGTTCTATGGCCCTGGCACCATTCAGCTCGGTGGCCACGAGTCCCTGGGCGACACCGCTCGCGTCATGGGCGACCTGCTCGACATCATGATGGCTCGCGTTGACCGTCACAAGGACGTCGTCGGCCTCGCCAAGGGTTCCGCTGTGCCCGTCATCAATGGCATGTCCGAGTTCAACCATCCCACGCAGGAGATGGGCGACCTCATGACCATGCTCGAGAACCTCCCCGAGGGCAAGAAGATCGAGGACTGCACCCTGGCCTTCATCGGCGACGCCACCCAGGTCTGCGTCTCCCTCATGTTCATCGCTTCCAAGGTCGGCATGAAGTTTGTCCAGTTTGGACCTAAGGGCCACCAGATCCCCGACGGCGGCCTACACGTTGGCACCGTCGAAGAGCGCGCCGAGTTCGGCAAGCAGATGATGGCCATCGCCGAGGAGAACTGCAAGGTCTCCGGCGGCTCTGTCGTCATCTCCGACGACATCGAGTGCATCAAGGGCGCCGACTTCATCTACACCGACGTGTGGTATGGCCTGTACGACGAGGAGGTCTCGGGCGAGAACTACATGGACGTGTTCTATCCCAAGTATCAGGTCACCATGGACATGATGAACTTCGCCGGCCCCAACTCCAAGTTCATGCACTGCCTGCCGGCCACCCGCAACGAGGAGGTCGTCGACGAGGTCATGGACGATCCCGAGCGCTCCCTGTGCTGGGTCGAGGCCGAGAACCGCAAGCACTCCATCCGTGCTCTCCTTGCCGCCCTGGGCAAGCGCACCCCGCTCAACGACGAGGGTGTCGAGTACTCCGCCAAGGCTGAGCTCCACGTCGCTCTCGAAGCTCTCGAGCAGCTCTAAGCCTTAAGCCTGCTAAACGCACGTTTGCGGGCGGCGGATGCTCGTCTCCTGTCGCCCGCTCACCGAGGCCCAAGCAATTGCCTTAATACCTTAGGGCCTCGGATCTGTCCAAGACTGAGCGAAGGAGCTCATCATGAGCGACGGAAAGAAAAAGCTTTCCTTTTTGACGGTCATTTCGACCATCATCTGCGTCGTCTTCGTTTGCGAGGCCGCCGCTCCTGCTGCTGCCATTGGCAACCAGCAGTTCTTCTGGTGGATCTTCCTGATCCTGACCTTCCTGCTTCCCTACGGCATGGTTGTTGCCGAGCTCGGTACCACCTATGACGGCGAGGGCGGCATTTACGACTGGGTACGCGATGGCCTGGGCGACAAATGGGGCGCCCGCATCTCGTACTACTACTGGGTCAACTACCCGCTGTGGATCGCCTCGCTGGCTACCATGTTCCCCGACATTATGGGCATGGTCTTTGGCGTCGAGTTCAACTTGATCGCCAAGATGGGTATCGATCTTGCCTTTGTGTGGATCGTCTATCTCATGGGCCGCTCCAAGGCGGCCGACTCCGAGTGGGTCCTTAACGGTGGCGCCATCATCAAGGTCGCCGTCGCCGTTATCGTTGGCGCTTTGGGCATTTGGTATGCCATGGAGAACGGTTTTGCGAACGACATGTCCGCTGCCACCTTCCTGCCCGAGCTCACCAACACCAACGCTCTCGGTTACCTGTCGATCATCATCTTTAACTTCATGGGCTTCGAGGTCATCTGCACCATGACCGACGACATGGCCGATCCCGCTCGCGATATCCCCAAGGCCATCATCGTCGGTGGCCTGTCCATCGCCGTGATCTACCTGTTCGCTGGCTTTGGCATCGGCGCCGCCGTGCCGGCCGACTCCATCGATCCCGACTACGGCATGATCGTCGCAGTCCAGACCATGGTGGGCGACTCCATGATCTTTAAGGTCATCTGCATCGCCTTCCTGATCACCCTGTTCGCCAACATGGCTGCCTGGTCCTTCGGCGTTAACTCCGTTGCTCGCTACGCTGCCGAGCACGGCAACATGCCCAAGGTCTTCGCCTCGATGATCTCGGATGACGACATGCCCAACGGCGCCAACCTGGTCAACGCTGTCGTTGCCTCCCTGGTGCTGTGCCTGCAGCTCGTTCCCATCGACGCCATCTCCAACGGTGTCTTCTGGATGCTCTTTGGCACCTCTGTCGTCTTCCTGCTGTTGACCTACATCCCGATGTTCCCGGCGTTCCTCAACCTTCGTAAGAACGACCCCAACCGTGAGCGCATCTTCACGTTCCCGTTTAAGGGCGCCATGATGAAGGTCATGCTGGCCATCCCCTGCATCGAGCTGGTTCTTGCCATCGTTGCCACGCTGATCCCGTTCTCCGCTGCTGAAATTGGCGACAAGGTCCCGATGATCGTTATCTTCATCGTGCTCGTGCTCATCGGCGAGGTCGTCCGCGTCGTCAGCGCTAAGGGCCGCGAGACCGAGTACAAGGGTCTGACCCCTGAGCTCGCAGCCCAGCGTCTCGCTGAGGAGGCCGCCGAGGCCGAGGAGAACTAGAGCACCCGGTTCTGGGGCTCCAACCCTCCTCGTGTACCAACGCGCGCTTCGTCGGGCTTGTCGCTCCCGACTCCGGGCACTCTAGCCTCTTCGGAGGCGTGTCCAAGCGACAGGTTTGCTAACCATTCCCCCGGGGTGGGTGTGAGCGATAGCTCCGGTAACCACCGCCCACCCCAATCTCTCTTCCGTATCCTTCGTGCGTTTTGTCTCCGCGCACTTGGTTACGTCGTCGCTTGCCGGTGCGATTCCGTGAAAACCGGCACCGGGCGCCCCGACCTTTGCCGGGGAACGGGCGCCTACCATCTCTTGGTTTTAGGCTGCGGGTAACCCGCCCGCAGCAAGCGATCGTTCGATTTGGAGGAAATCTTATGCGTACGATCACCGAGTCCGAGTCCACCCCCAAGGCCGACGGCTTCTTCATGCCCGCCGAGTTCGCCCCGCAGGATCGCGTGTGGATGGGCTGGCCCCACCGCACCGACACCTGGGCCCACGGCGCCAAGCCGGCCCAGAAGCAGTATGCCGCCATCGCCCGCGCCATCTCCGAGTTCACCCCGGTCTATATGTGCGCCAACCAGGTCGACTACGCCAACTGCAAGGCCGTCTTCGAGAACGACGAGAACGTCACCGTCATCGAGATGACCACCGACGACGCCTGGTTCCGCGACACTGCCGCCACCTACGTCATCAACGGCAAGGGCGAGAAGCGCGCCAACCACTGGCACTTCAACGCCTACGGCGGCCTCGTCGACGGCCTGTACTTCCCGTGGGACAAGGACGAGCAGATCGCCCTCAAGATGGCTGAGCTCTCCGGCTGCCGCCGCTATCGTCCCGACGACATGATCCTCGAGGGCGGCTCCATCACCGTCGACGGCGAGGGCACCCTTGTCGTGACCGACCAGTGCCTGCTTTCCCCGGGCCGCACCTGCTCTGCGGTTCTGGAGGAGGAAGAGGATCCCGAGTCCATCTGGCCCAAGTACCGCAAGAAGTTTGAGCCCTGGAGCGAGGAGCTTCGCGCCTACATGGACGAGCACCTCAAGGATTACCTGGGTGTCGAGAAGGTCATCTGGGTCAAGGAGGGCATCGACCCCGAGGAGACCAACGGCCACATCGACGACGTCGCCACGTTCATCGCGCCGGGCGTCATGGCCTGCATTTGGATCGACGATCCCGAGTATCCGTTCTACGAGCAGTGCCACGCTGCCTACGAGACCCTCTCCAACGCCGTCGACGCCAAGGGCCGCAAGATGAAGGTCTACAAGCTCTGCATGCCCGTGAACCCGCTGTTCATGGACCAGGCTTCCTGCGACACCATCGACGCCGACGAGAACGCCGAGCCGCGCGTCCCCGACGAGCCGCTGATCGCCTCCTACATGAACTACCTCGTGACCAACCACGGCGTTATCGTCCCGCAGTACGGCGACGAGAACGACCAGCTGGCCGTCGACACGCTCCAGAAGATCTACGACGAGGTCTGGGGCGAGGGTGTCTACAAGTGCGTCGGCGTTCAGTCCGAGCAGGTCGTCTTCGGTGGCGGCAACATCCACTGCATTACTCAGCAGGAGCCGTCCGCTTAATCGTCTGACTTTCCGAGGCACCCCATCTCGCCGCTCAAACCGTCGCTCGCGTACCAAAGTACGCTTCGCTCCTCTTTCGCGGCGACCTGGGGCACCTCGAAAACCCAGCCGATCAATCGGACAATCGGCGAATCGAACCATCTTGGGGCATTGATGGTCGGCTTGCCCGATGTCTTGGTCGGTTGGGTTTTCTTTGGGCACTCCGTTGCCTCCACTTCGGAGTGCCCTTTTCTTTGATTGAGTACGCGTCTGGCCTGGGATTTTTTGCGGGTTAGGCCAATTGTTCGCTTGAATTTCCCAGGTCAGACGCGTCTTCAATTGCCGAAAGTTATCGGTCGTGAACGCGACCGTTTTGATCGGAGTATCTATGTACCAGCGTATCGTTATCTACACGCGCCTGTTCCGCGAGCGTTGGTCCAACAATTGCATCCTCTCTTCTCTTTGGGATGGCACCTGCACCGGTGACGCGGCCTGCAACCCTACCTTGGGCTGCGCCTTCGGTACAGATGCCATCCTTTTTGCTGTAGGGGGAGCGTGTCGTGGCAGGTAAAAAGTTCTCCCTGTTCGAGGTCATCCTCTCGGTTATCTGCGTTGTCTTTACCATCGAGGCGGCCGCTCCGGCATCTGCCATGGGTAACGTGCAGTTCTTCTGGTGGATCTTCCTCATCATTACGTTTTTGCTTCCCTATGGCCTGGTGGTGGCCGAGCTCGGTACGGCGTTTGATTCCGAGGGCGGCCTGTACGATTGGGTTCGCCTGGGCTTGGGCGACCGTTGGGGCGCCCGCTGCTCTTGGTGCTACTGGGTTAACTTTCCGCTGTGGGTGGCAAGTATCGCCTGCATGTTCCCCAGTGTCATTAATGCGGTGTGGGGTATCGAGTTTTCACTCGGGATCCGAATCGCCATCGAGATTGTCTTTGTGTGGGGCGTCACGGTCATGGCAATGCAGCCGGTGGCCGAGGCAGATTGGGTCATGGACGGCGGTGCCGTCATCAAGGTGCTCATTACCGCTGTGGTGGGAATCGTCGGCATTTGGTTTGCCTGCAATAACGGCTTTGCCAACGACATGTCGTTTAAGACCTTCATTCCAGATCTGGGCGACACCAATTCGTTGACGTACCTATCGATTATCCTGTTCAACTTTATGGGCTTCGAAGTGGTCGCGACCTTTGCCAGCACGATGAAGAACCCGTCGCGTGATATCCCCAAGGCGGTTATTGCCGGTGGCGTGGCCATTGCGGCGATCTACATCATCTGTGGCATTGGCATTGGAGCCGCGGTTCCCACCGAGCAGCTTTCACTCGATTCGGGCATTGTGGACGCAGTCGCCGCTATGGTGGGGCGCACCCACCCGCTGACGATGGTCGTGGGCGTGGCCTTTTTGGTGACGCTGTTCGCCAATATGATCTGCTGGAGCTTTGGCGTCAACAACGTAGCGAGCTATGCCGCGCGCCATGGCAACATGCCGCGTCCCTTTGCGTTGGTGTCCAAAAAGACCGGCATGCCCAACGGCTCGGCGCTCATTAACGGCTGTTTTGCCAGTCTGATGCTGCTGCTCCAGATTCCGCTGGGTGAGGGTTCCGACGTCTTTTGGGTTTTCTTCTCGATGAACGTCGTCTTTCTGCTCATGAGCTATATCCCCATGTTCCCAGCGTTTTGGCGTCTGCGCAAGCACGATAATCGTTCGCGTGTGTTCCGTGCGCCTTTCGAGGGCAAGGTGCTCGCGGTGGCGCTTGCGATGCCGGTGGTAGAGCTCGTGCTTTCCATTGTTGCGACAATCGTGCCGCTTAACAGCTCGCCCGCCGAGATGTCAAAGTTGCCGATCCTCATGGGTGTGGTGATCGGCGTGTTGCTGGGCGAGGTTTCGCGCCTCATATCGCGCCGCGGCCGCAGCATCGACAATCCCGGCGTTGGCGCATAGGGGTCAGGTTATTTTGCACCAAAACAGTAGCGCCGCGAGTTACGCAGCGCTTGGTGCATCTTGGATTACTGTTCGCGGTGCTCGGGATCGGAAACGAGCTTAGGCGCAAAGTAGGGGACGTGGCCCAGGTACGGGCGGCTGTCCGAACGCTCCTCGGCGATGCAGGGGACCTCATCGTAAGTAAGTGAGTCGCTCAGGTGGGCGATGGCCTTGGCGGCAGGAGCGACGAGCATCTTGAGCGGTGCGATAGGCGCCATGGCATCTCCTTTCCTGTATGCGACCCGTGCTTTGGCGCGAATGTATATGCCGCAAGTCTAGCATCCCGCCCAGGAGAGCTTCAAACCACCACAAAGGGGACAGGCACCTTTGTGGTGGTTTTGGCGTTTGCCCAGATGAAACCCGCCAAAATGAACCGGTCACCAGGAGAGGAAATGGCGTTGGGCGAGAATTTGGTTTGTTAAATAGGGTCCCGACCTGGGCTACTTATAGATTGTGGAAAACTCTATTGTCAGATTATGGCGAATGCTGCTGTAGGATTATGACATGCGCTACTACAGCCTATGGCAACGTACCTCATGAGCGCCGGCATGGTGCGAGTTGCCATCGCCACTCGCTACAGCGAGTAGCAGGCGGGCAAAACCACCGCAAAGCCGTCGCAAAACCGCGATGAACAACCGCCGCGAAGGGGGACGGGCCCCTTTCGCGGCGGTTTTTTGCCTGCCTGGTGCGTCTCGGATGCAAGTGAGTAGACTTTTTGGGATCTGCCGAGCACATCGCGACAAACGCTCGATAAAACCGCAGGCCAGAGCTGCGGCGTTTTGGGGTGTGCTCGGGATCCCGCCAAAAGCCTACTCACTTGGTTTTCACGGTTAGTAAACCGCCGCGAGGGAAAGCAGCTCCCCCGCGGCGGTCTTAACGTTCGCCCAGATAAAACCTGTCACCACAAGGGGGATGGGCGCCTTTTGTGGTGGTTTTGGTACTTGCTTAGCGGGTTAGCCCTGCGTGTCGCCTCCGTACATGTAGACGATAAAACCGTCGCCGGTGTCTTGACTGTGATCCTCCAGGATGCGCTTCATGTTGAGGTGCTCGTAGAACTGCCAGTCGGAGTTGCAGTCGCTCATCAGGAAGAACTTGGTGCAGCCTGCCTTGGCGAGCTCGGCGCGCGCAAGGTCGATAAGCGCGCGGCCGAGCCCCTTGCCCTGCCACTCGGGCACGATGATGGTCAGGTTGAGCTGGCCCTGGGCATACTCGTTGCCTGTGGCGGCAAAGCGATCCGCCGTGGCCTTTTCGCGACTGTCGCCGAAGAGCGAGCCCTCGAGCTTGGCGTCGGCAGCCTTTGCCATTTCGGTTGCCTGGGCGAGCATCTCGTTGTAGCAGGACTCCCACGTGGGGTTGGTGCGCGGCTTGCCGTCCTCGAAGATGCCGATGCAGCAGGCGGCGATAATGCGGCCCTCGGCCTCGGCGACAAGCGCGATAGGTGAGCGTTGCAGCTGCATAGCGATGTTAAAGCGCGCGCAGAAATCGGCAGCTTCGACGTCGCCGCGGTTGCGCAGCGTGTTGCACCACAGCTGGTTGTAGATGGCGGCGATGCCGGTCAGGTCGTCGAGCGTGGCGGCGCGCAGGGTTACGTTGTCAAGGCTCATGAAGGCTCCTTCCAAGTTGGGTCAGGCCACCTCTGAGTGTGACATGGACGCAGGGCGGCCGCATCAATCATTCGGCAGGCGAGCCCCGATCCCTCGGGGACGGAGGAAAAGGGGTCACGAGTGAGGATTTTCGGACGCTTGCCCGACGAGAGTGGATAATCTCCCACTTTGAGCGCGAACATGGGCCAAAAACGGGAGATTATCCACTCTCGTGGTGAGCGGGCCCTTGTGTCGATTCATTCCCTTTTTAGTAGGCTGTGCTTGCACTTTAGCGTGCGACAGCGGATAATGCCGAGCACTCGACAATACGCTTTTTGCTCTCTCTATAGATTGAGGAGGCCCCTATGGCCATGGATTTCAAACGCAGGCTGCCGATCCCCATGGAGATCCGCGAGGAAATGCCGCTTTCCGCCGAGCTTACCGCTAAGAAGCAGGCATTCGACGCCGAGGTCGCCAAGGTCTTTACCGGCGAGGACGCGCGCAAGGTGCTCATCATCGGCCCATGCTCTGCCGATCGGGAGGATTCGGTCCTCGAGTACATGAACCGCCTGGCCAAAACCGCCGAGGAGGTCAAGGACAAGCTCATCATCATCCCGCGTGTCTACACCAACAAGCCGCGCACCAAGGGTACCGGCTACAAGGGTCTACTGCACAATCCCGACCCCGAGGCGCCCGATGACCTGCTCGAGGGCGTCAAGGCCATTCGCCACATGCACCTGCGCGTCATCGAGGAGACCGGCTTCTTTACCGCCGACGAGATGCTCTACCCCTCTAACTATCAGTACCTTGTCGATCTGCTGAGCTACGTCGCTGTGGGCGCGCGCTCGGTCGAGAACCAGGAGCATCGCCTGGTGTCGAGTGGCATTTCGGTGCCGGTGGGTATGAAGAACCCCACTGCCGGTTCCACCACCGTCATGCTCAATTCCATCTACGCCGCCCAGGCGCATCAGAGCTTTATCTTCCGCAACTGGGAGGTCGAGTGCGACGGCAATCCGCTCGCGCACGCCGTTATGCGTGGCTACATCGGTCTCGATGGGCGCACCTACCCCAACTACCACTACGAGCACCTCGAGCGCCTGGCCGAGCGCTATACCGAGCACGCCGGCTATGCCAATCCGGCAGCGGTCATCGACTGCAACCACGACAACTCGGGCAAGCGTCCGCTGGAGCAGTATCGCATTTGCAAGGAGGTGCTCGACAGCTGCCGCCGCAACGAAGCCATTTCAAGGCTGGTCAAGGGCTTTATGATCGAGTCCTACCTTGAGGACGGCAACCAGCCGGTCGACGGCGGTGTCTTTGGCAAGTCGATCACCGATCCGTGCCTGGGCTGGGAAAAGACCGACTACCTCATTCACGAGATCGCGGAGCGGGTTTAGTTACGCGGGTTTTCGCTGACTCTGCCAAGACATCGGCGGTCCCGTTGCTGCCGGGCACTCATTGGGGACAGACTTAAATGAGTGCTCGCAGAATGAGAGTGGATAATCTCCCGTTTTTAAGTAGTCGTTGGACGTTCTTGTTTGACTGGTCGTTTAAGAACGTCCCCAATGACTACCCTGTTGGCCTTTTCCAGGCCCTGTGGGCAAAAAATGGCAAATATGAGTACTGTTGCTATCGTAGTGTCATATTGCCGGCATAAGATAATAGACATAACAGAAAATATGTTCATTAACCTTAACACATATAAGCCCGCTATAGAACTATTTGAGTAATTTAGGGGCGCTTGCAAGCCGTGCGGGCAGCATATGGGGCTGTTTTGGCTGTTACTAAAAAGGTAACAGTACTCATATTTGCCATTTTTTGCCCACAGGGGCTGGAAAGGACCGTCAATTCGGCTCCAGGGGATGCGGCCCAAGGGCCGCAGAACGAAAAATGGGGGCGCTGGTTGTCCTGCGCCCCCATTCTTTGGGTATTGCGGTTGTTTGCCGCCGGTTTTACGCCGCCTCGTCGAACTGCGAGTTGTACAGGTCGGCGTAGAAGCCGCCCTGGGCGAGCAGTTCGTCGTGTGTGCCCTTCTCGACGATGTCGCCGTCGCGAATCACCAAGATTACGTCGGCGTTGCGGATTGTGGACAGGCGGTGCGCGATGACAAAGCTCGTGCGGCCCTGCATCAGCGCATCCATGGCGCGCTGAATAAGCTCCTCGGTGCGGGTGTCCACGTTGGAAGTCGCCTCGTCTAGAATCAGCGCCGGGCGGTCGGCCAAAATGGCACGGGCGATGGTCACGAGCTGGCGCTGACCCTGCGACAGGTTAGTGCCCTCCTCGTTGATCATAAAGTCGTAGCCACCGGCGAGCGTATGGATAAAGTGGTCGCAGCGTGCGGCGCGTGCGGCGGCCTCGACCTCGGCGTCGGTCGCATCGGGGCGTCCGTAGCGGATGTTCTCGCGGATGGTGCCGTTAAACAGCCAGGTGTCCTGCAGCACCATGGCAAACTCGCCGCGCAGCGCCGCGCGGTCCCAGTCGCGCACGTCGACGCCTTCGACGCGCAGCGAACCGCCGTCCACGTCGTAAAAGCGCTGCAGCAGCTTAATGAGCGTGGTCTTGCCGGCGCCGGTGGGGCCGACGATGGCAATGGTTTGGCCGGGCTGCGCCTCGCAGCTAAAGTCGTGGATGATGGTCTTGTCGGGCGTGTAGCCAAACTTGACATGGTCGAACTCCACGTGGCCGGGGCGCTTTTCGGGAATCTGCGCGTCGGCCTTTTGCTCCTCCTCGGGCGCGGCCAGGAACTCAAAGACGCGCTCGGTGGCAGCGGCCATCGACTGCATCGTATTGCTCACGTTGCCCAGTTGCTGTACGGGTTGCGTAAAGTTGCGAACGTACTGGATAAAGCTCTGGATGTCGCCGGGCGTGGCATTGCCGGTCAACGCGAGCTGTGCGCCCACCACGACGACGCCCACATAGCCCATGTTGCCCACCAGGCTCATAAGCGGCATCATCAGGCCCGACAGGAACTGCGAACGCCAGCCGCTAATAAAGAGTCGGTCGTTTTGACGGTCGAACTCCTCGATCGAGGCCTCGGCGCGGTCGAACACCTGAATGACGTTCTGGCCGGCAAAGTCCTCCTCGATAATGCCGTTGACGGCGCCCAGAACCTGCTGTTGCTCGCGGAAGTACGGCTGCGAGAAGTGAATCATCACGACCAGGATTATCGCGGCGGCCGGCAGCGTGAGCACGGTGACGCCGGTGAGCGGCAGGCTGATCGACAGCATCATGACGAGGACGCCGATAATCTGCGTCACCGACGTGATGAGCTGCGTCACGCTCTGGTTGAGCGACTGGCCCAGCGTATCGACGTCGTTAGTGATGCGGCTGAGCACGTCGCCCTTGCTGTGTCCGTTAAAGTAGCTCATCGGAACGACGGCGATCTTGGCGGCGATCTCCTTGCGCATGCGATAGCAGATCTTTTGCGTGACGCCGGTCATGAGCCAGCCTTGGATCAGGCTGCAAACAGAGCTCGCCAGATACAGGCAGAGCAAAAAGCCGAGCGTCTTGGCGATCCAGTCAAAGTCAACGTCGCCGGTGCCGTTGACCTTGGCAACCAGACCCTCGAATAGCTTGGTGGTGACCTGGCCGAGTACCTTGGGTCCCACGATATTAAAGACGACCGAGCACACGGCAAAGGCGACGGCGGCAAACACGGCAATCTTGTGCTGGCCGATATAGCCGAGCAGCTGCCTCATGGTGCCCTTAAAGTCCTTGGCCTTTTCGCCGCGACGCATGCCGCCCATGCGGCCCATGGGTCCACGCTGGCGGGTGGGCTTGGGAATCTGAGTCTTGGTTTCGTCTGCCATTAGCGCTCGCCTCCTTCCATAACGGCTTCAATCTCTTCTTGGGTAAGCCCCAGCTCCTCGGCGGAAAGCTGTGACTGTGCGATCTCCAGGTACGCCGGGCAGCTGTGCAGCAGCTCCTCGTGCGTACCGGTGCCCACCACGTGGCCGTCGTCGAGCACGATGATCTGGTCGGCGTGCATGATGGTCGCGATGCGCTGGGCCACGACCACGAGTGCGGCGTCGGTAACGTTTTTTGCCAGCTCCTCGCGCAGGCGAGCGTCGGTCTTGTAGTCGAGTGCGCTAAACGAGTCATCGAACACCACGACCTCGGGCTTTTTGGCCAACGCGCGGGCGATGGCCAGACGCTGGCGCTGACCGCCCGAGACATTGGAGCCGCCCTGACTGATGGGGGAGTCGTAGCCGCCCTCGCGCTCGGCGATAAAGTCCTCGGCTTGGGCGATGCGTGCCGCCCGGTGCATGTCATCATCGCTCACCATGTCGCCGGCAAATTTAAGGTTGCTCTCGACGGTGCCCGAGAACAGGCGACCCTGCTGCGGGATGTAACCAATGCGGCGGCGCAGCTCGGAAAGGGTCATGTCACGCACGTCGATACCATCGAGCGAAATGCTGCCACCCGTGACGTCGTACAGGCGCGGAATCAGCTGCACGAGCGTGGACTTGCCCGAGCCCGTGGAGCCAATGATGCCGAGCATCTGACCGGCGTGCGTGGTGAAGTTCACGCCGCTGATGACGTCGGCGCGGGCAGCGGGATACTGGAAGCTCACGTCACGGAAGGTGAGCTCACCGCGCGGCGCGCTGGCAGCAGGCAGTTTGGGCGAGGCAGGGTCGTTGATGCTCGTGGGGCAAGTGATGACCTCTTCCACGCGCTCGACCGCGACCTCGGCGCGGGGCAGGATGACCGAAACCATGGTGAGGATCATAAACGCCATGACGATTTGCATGGTGTAGGAGATAAACGCCATCATGTTGCCGACCTGCATCACGCCGTCGGACACGCCCTGCGCGCCAAACCAGACGATAAGCACGGTGATGCAGTTCATGACGAGCATCATGAGCGGCATCATAAAGCTCATGGCGCGGTTGGTGTAGAGCTGCGTGGTCATCAGGTCGAGGGACGCCTGGTCAAAGCGCTCGAGCTCATGTTCCTCGCGGTTGAACGAGCGGATGGGCATAAGACCGTCGAGCAGCTCGCGGGCGGTAAGGTTCACCCGGTCCACAAAGCTCTGCATCTTTTTGAACTTGGGCATGGTGAGACCCATAAGCACGCCGACGACGGCCGAGACCGCGATGATGGCCACGGCGATGGTCCACTCCAGGCCGGTATGGTTGGCCAGGACGCGCGTGACGGCGACGATGCCCATGACGGGGGCCATCAGACACATGCGGATAAACAGGGTTGCGGCCATCTGGATCTGCTGAATGTCGTTGGTGCAGCGGGTGATGAGCGAGGCCTGGCTAAACTTGCCCACCTCGGCCGGCGAGAAGTGCATAACCTTGTTGAAGGTCTCGCGGCGCAGGTCGCGGGCGATGGAGCAGGCGGTGCGCGAAGCCACGGCGCCGGTCAGGATGGTGGCGACGAGCGACACGAGGCACAGCCCAAACATCGTGGTCGCCATGCGGCCCAGGTAGGCGTTCTGCACGTCGGCGGGGTCGATGCCTTGCGCTTTGTACTCTTCTTGTACGTAGGTCACGGCGCGCTGGGTGACGATGGACCCCGACATGGAGCCCATTTTATCTGCCATTTCGTTGGCGCTTTCGACGAGCTTGCTTTGGTCTACCAGACCGCCTTCGATGCCCAGACGCAGGCTCTTCATGGTGATCTTACCGCCGTCTGCATCAATCTGCTTTTGCATGTTCTGGGCCGCCGTGGCCTTCTGCTGCATCTCGGCGAGCTGCTCGGGCGTCATCGCCGCCATTTGCTCGGGCGTGGGCATGGCCTGAGCGGCGTCGCTGTCTTTCTCGCTGGACGTGCCGGTCATGTCGCCCATGGAGTCGGCGTCGATGCCTTGGTTGAGCGAAAGGACGACGGTCTCGGGCAGGCTCATAATGTCGGCGAGCTTGCTGCCGTCGGCGCGCTCGTCCTCGGTGCCCTTGTACGTGCGAATCCCGTTTTTGTCTGCCTTGCCAAACGCAGCCTCTACCGTCTTGGCGTCTTTGGCGCTCATAAAGAGTTCGAGGTCGTCGAGCGATTCGGAGCGGATGGTGTCGGGCACGGGCGAGGCGATGCCGCCTTGCTGCACGCCCACGTCGACGATGTCGCTCATATAGGTAGGCAGCGCCAGATCGGCGTTGCAGCTGATTACGATAAGTACGATAGCTGCGAACAGTGCCAGGACATGCTTTTTAAAGAGCTTGAGAATCCTCACTCGGCATCTCTCCTTTCTTGGTTGCGGTCGATAATTTCGTTGGCACGTCTTAGAAGGCGCACCATCTCTTGGGTATCTGTTTCGCCGAACTGCTCAAGGAAGGCCGCGGTGCGGTCCTCGAATTCCCGACGCTTGATCTCGAGATCATGGAATCCCTTGTCGGTCACCGTGACGTGTACGCGACGACGGTCGGTCTTTGAGTGCTCACGCTCAACCCAGCCCTTGGCTTCGAGAGCGCGTAGGATATTGGCGATGCGGGCGCTCGAGACCCAGGCACGATTGGCGAGTTCGCTCGGCGTGAGCGAGCCGCCAGCGAGCATGAGAGCGCGCATGACGGCCATCTCGCCGCCGAGAGCTTTGTCCGCAAAGTGCGAAATGCGCTGATGCATGCTGCCAAACTCAGTTAAGAGTTGACGCCCAAGCTCATGGAAATCGGTATCTTCCACCGAAAACCCCTAACACTAGAAACTATTTTCGGTGAAAGATGATACCCGCATATTCGGGCCTCATGCAGTGGGCAATATAAAGAGCGCATAAAGAGTTAAAAAATTCAATTGCTGAAGCGTTTCAAAGAACTACTATGCCCGCGGTTAGGCGAGGGGTTGTCACCACCATGACGACTGGGACTCATTTATCGCCACGTGCGATGCTCCAACTTCCCGCAAGGAGACACCTGAATCAAGGGGGTTGGAGTCATGGCATTTGACTTCACGGGCAAAACCGCGATCGTTACCGGCGGCACTCAGGGCATTGGCCTCGAGATCGCCAAGGGCATCGTCGCGGGCGGCGGACACGTCGCGCTCATCGCAAGGAACGCTGCCAAGGGCGAGGCCGCTGTGGTCGAGCTTGGCGAGGGCAACAAGTTCTATCAGCTCGATGTTGCCGATGCGCCCAAGGCGCGTGAGACCGTCGAGCAGATTTTTACGGACCTGCCGCAAACCAACATCCTGATCAACTGTGCTGGCGTCATCAGCACCAAGAAGTTCGACGAGATCGATGACACCGAGTGGCGTCGTACCATCGACATCAACCTCAACGGTACCTTCACTATGATGAATGCTGTGTACCCGCACTTTAAGGCGGCCCATGCCGGCACTATCGTCAACGTGAGTTCCGTTGCGGGCAAGATCGGTGGCGGCCTGCTCGGCACCGCGGCTTACGCGAGCTCCAAGGCCGGTGTTAACGGTCTAACCAAGGCAGTCGCCAAGGAAGGCGGCAAGTTTGGCGTCCGCTGCAACGCCGTGTGCCCGTCGCTCACCCTTACCGATATGACCTCGATTCTCTCTGACGAGAACTCTCAGCGCATCATCAACGGTATTCCTCTGGGCCGTGCCGCCCAGGCAAGCGAGCCCGCGCAGATGGTGCTCTTCTTTGCCTCCGACCTTGCCAGCTTCGTGAACGGCGAGATCGGTGACTGCGACGGTGGCATCGTTCTGGACGGGTAATACCCCGCGACGTTAATTCGGCGACGGCTCCTGCGACTCGGGACCGTCGCCTTCTTTCTGGCACAGGAGCGTGTGACCGCGTGTCGCACGCATCAAAAGGAGATATAAATGAGTGAATCGACTGCGGTGGAGGCGCCGGCGGCAAAGGAGCCGTTCTTTAAGATGTCCTCCATCCCGGGTGCCAATATTTTGGTGCCGCTTTTGTTGGGCTGCCTGCTCAACACGCTGTTCCCCGACCTATTCAAAACGCTCGGCAGTTTTACGCTTGGCATGACTCAGCAGGGCGCAGGCCCGCTTGTTGGCGCTTTTTTGCTCATCGTCGGTACGACGATTTCGTTTAAGAGCGCTCCTGCCGCCGCTGCCCGCGGCGCCATCATCATCGCCGTCAAGCAGATCGTGGTCGTTGCCGTGTCGCTGCTCATCCTTTATGTGTTCAACGACAACCTGTTTGGTATCTCGGCCATGGTGATGCTGGCCGCTTGCACGGGTGCGAACAACGCTATGTACGCTGGACTGATGGGCACCATGGGCAATGAGGCCGAACGTGGTGCCGTCGCAATCACCACGCTGGTTGTCGGCCCTCCGGTCACGATGATCGTGCTCGGCGCTGCCGGTCAGGCTCCGATCGGCTGGTCGCTCGTGGGCGCCATCCTGCCGATCGTCGTCGGCATTATCCTGGGTAACCTCTTCCCCAGCTTTAAGAAGATGATGGCACCGGCACTTTCCGCCATCATCGTGCTCGTCTTCTTTGCCATGGGATCGACCATGACCTTTGGCCAGCTTATCAACGGTGGTCTTCCCGGCATCCTGCTCGGCGTGATCTGCTCGGTGGTCTTTGCAATTCCCGTCATCGCGGTCGATAAGCTCACGGGCGGTACGGGTGTCGCAGGTGCGGCCATTTCGAGCTGCGCCGGAGCCAATGTGGCCACGCCTGCTGCCATGGCAAGCGTCAACGAGGCCATGTACGGCGGCGCGGTGCTCGCGACGGCTACGGCGCAGGTCGCAGCATGTGCTATCGTGACGGCCATTTTGACCCCGCTGGTCACCAGCTGGTGCTACAAGCATTTTGAGGGCCAGGGCCACAGCAAGGCAACGACCGACAAGGCCGCCGCAGCCGCCTAATGCCAAGCGGCAATCAAAGCTAAATAACTAGCCATGCCACAGGGCGGCCCCGGGGGAAATCCCGTGGCCGCCCTGTAGTTTCTGTGGGGTCTCTGGGGCACTTTACTCTGCTAAAGCTGGCATAACAGCTAGAGTGAAGGACGTATAAAGGCAAGGGGAAATATCAAGCGAATCGGTGAACGGTAGCTGATGGTGGGAGCGTTTCCTGCGGATTTGTTAAAAACAACCTTATGGTATAAAAAAAGAAACATATAACAGCCCTGATGAAGGGGGTGGCTATGTTATCCTTCTCAAACGGGTGAAATCTTGGGTTTTGGGTTGCAGTTCCAAGGTGGACAAACGTTTTTCCCTGTACCAACGTGTGGTGAAGAACGGAAGAAGCCGGTAGTGCAAGCCGATAATTCAAGAATTCAATAAGCAGCGGTGTGAGAGAGCGCCGCATTACACGTAACTAGGAGCGTGGTTACACAATGCAGGAGGCATGGGAAGGCTTCAAGGAAGGCATCTGGACGGGAGAGGTTGACGTCCGAGACTTCATCCAGAAGAACTACACCCCCTACGAGGGCGACGAGTCGTTCCTCGCCGGCCCGACCGAGCGTACCAAGGAGCTGTGGGGCGAGGTTCTCGACCTGCTGCTCAAGGAGCGCGAGCAGGGCGGCGTCCTCGATATGGACACCAAGACCGTCACAGGTATCGTGAGCCACCCCGCTGGCTACATCGATAACGCCCACCGCGAGATGGAGACCATCGTCGGCCTCCAGACCGACAAGCCGCTCAAGCGCGCGCTGCACGTCAACGGCGGTATCCGCATCGCTTGCCAGGCTGCCAGCCAGCACGGCTACAAGATCGACGAGAACGTTGTCGAGCGCTACACCTTCGAGCGCAAGACTCACAACGCCGGCGTCTTCGATGTCTACACCCCCGAGATGCGTGCCTGCCGTTCGGCCCACATCATCACCGGTCTGCCCGATGGCTATGGCCGCGGCCGCATCATCGGCGACTACCGTCGTGTCGCCCTGTACGGCGTCGACTACCTGATCAAGGACAAGGAGGCCCAGAAGGCTTCCACCCCGACGGTCATGACCGCCGACAACATCCGCGATCGTGAGGAGCTGCAGGAGCAGATCCGCGCCCTCGGCGAGCTCAAGATGATGGCCGAGACCTATGGTTTCGACATTTCCAACCCTGCTACCAACACGCAGGAGGCCATCCAGTGGATGTACTTCGCCTACCTCGCTTCCGTTAAGGAGCAGAACGGCGCCGCTATGTCCATCGGCCGCACCTCTACGTTCATCGACATCTACGCTGAGCGCGACCTTGCCAACGGTACCTTCACCGAGGAGCAGATCCAGGAGTTCGTGGATCACTTCATCATGAAGCTCCGCATGGTCAAGTTTGCCCGTACCCCCGAGTACCAGGCCCTGTTTACCGGCGATCCGCAGTGGGTCACCGAGTCCATCGGCGGTATGGGTGTTGACGGCCGTACGCTCGTTACCAAGATGAGCTACCGCTACCTGCACACGCTCGAGAACATGGGCACCAGCCCCGAGCCCAACATGACCGTTCTGTGGTCGACCCGTCTGCCCGAGAACTTCAAGAAGTTCTGCGCCAAGACTTCTGTCGCCAGCTCCTCGATCCAGTACGAGAACGATGACCTCATGCGCGTCTATCACGGCGACGACTACGGCATTGCCTGCTGCGTGTCCTCCATGCGCATTGGCAAGGAGATGCAGTTCTTCGGCGCCCGCGCCAACCTGGCCAAGTGCCTGCTGTACGCACTCAACGGCGGTGTTGACGAGGTCTCCAAGAAGCAGGTCGGCCCCAAGTATCGCGCCGTCGAGGGCGACACGCTCGATTACGACGACGTTGTGGCCAAGTACAACGACATGATGAAGTGGCTCGCTGGCGTGTACGTCAACTCGCTGAACATCATTCACTACATGCACGACAAGTATTGCTACGAGCGTATCCAGATGGCTCTGCACGACAAGCACGTGCACCGTTGGTTCGCTACGGGCATCGCTGGCCTTTCCGTCGTGGCCGACTCCCTGTCCGCCATCAAATACGCCAAGGTCCACCCCGTCCGTGACGAGAACGGCATCATCGTCGACTTCGAGACCGAGGGCGAGTTCCCCAAGTACGGTAACGACGACGACCGCGTCGACCAGATCGCTCACGACGTTGTGCACCAGTTCATGGAGTACATCCGCATGAACGACACCTACCGCAACTCCGTGCCCACGACCTCGGTTCTGACCATCACCTCCAACGTCGTGTACGGCAAGAAGACCGGTTCTACGCCTGATGGCCGCAAGGCTGGCCAGCCCTTCGCCCCGGGTGCTAACCCCATGCACAAGCGCGATAGCCACGGCGCCATCGCTTCGCTGTCTTCGGTTTCCAAGCTCCCGTTCCGCGATGCTCAGGACGGCATCTCCAACACCTTCTCCATCATCCCGGGTGCGCTCGGCAAGGAGGACCAGGTGTTCTTTGGCGATATCGACCTTGATCAGCTGGGCGAGTAACTATTGTTAGTGCTATACTAACAATAACGATTACTGATTAGTGCGCCGGTTTCGGCCGGCGCCTATCGATCGAAGGAGACACATTATGAAGGTTTCTGAAGTTTCCGAGACTCAGGCCGATAACCTGGTCCACATGCTCGACGCTTACGCCGAGAAGGGTGGCCACCACCTGAACATCAACGTCTTCAACCGTGAGACGCTGCTCGACGCTCAGGCTCACCCCGAGAAGTACCCGCAGCTGACCATTCGCGTTTCCGGCTACGCCGTGAACTTCCACACGCTCACCAAGGAGCAGCAGGACGAGGTCATTTCGCGTACCTTCCACAACAAGTTCTAAAGGGGTTTAACTCCCGCAGGATCGCCGGGGCTGTTTGGGCTACCTCCCAAAACGTCCTCGGACATGCAAGAAGCCCTCGCTGCGCACTTCGTGCGGCGAGGGCTTCTTGCGTCCTGCGGAATATTTTGGGAGGTAGCCCAAACAGCCCCGGCGGGGTCCTGTGTAGTCACCCTTTAGGCGGAACTCTCCTAATTATTTGGATGAGTCGTTTACTTACTTGTACTGTTACCGTCTTCCCACTGTTGTTGGGGTATGCTTTGTTCGTATGTAAACGTATGACATGTTGATGAGGGGAGGGTGCTATGGCTCGCGAGGGCGCTCGTTCTAAGGATTCTGCTAAGCCTGGCATCAAGGAAGTTGCAGCGGTGGCGGGGGTTTCGCCTACTACGGTATCTCGCGTGCTTAATAATCGCGGCTACATTAGTCAGGAAACCCGCGATAAAGTCCATGCGGCGATGGAGCGCATCAATTACACGCCCAACGATATCGCCCGTGCCATGCTCAACGGTCGCCTGAACCTTATCGGCATGATCGTTCCCTTTGTGAGCAGCCCGTTCCATGCTCAGGTTGTCCAGGCGGTCGAGCGCACGTTGGCGGGAAACGGCTTTAAGATGTTGCTGTGCAACAGCGCCAATCGACCCGATCTTGAGCGTTCCTATATTGACATGCTCCGCCGCAATATGGTCGACGGCGTAATCGTCAACTCCCTCAATATCGGTGCCGAAGCATATGCCGAGATGGGCTTGAGCCTGGTTGGCATCGACTGCGATCTTGGCGAGGGCTCTGTCCAGATTGCAAGTGACAGCTATGGCATCGGCGAGCTCGCCACGCGCCGTCTGATTGATGACGGCTGCAGGCGTATCCTGTGCCTGCGCAGCAATAGCCGCATGCGCATGCCTGCCAATAAGCGTACCGATGCCTACCTCGATGTTGTTGAGCAGGCCGGTTTGTCCGCGCTTGTTCGTGAGGTCGAGTTCGTTAAGCCCGACGACGAAAAGGGCGCGGTCGTCGCGAAGATCCTCGATGAGAACCCCGATATTGACGGCATCTTTGCGGGAGACGACACGATGGCGGCCATCTGCCTCAACATGATGAAGCAGCGCGGCTTGAGTGCTCCGGACGATATTAAGGTCGTGGGCGCGGATGGTGCCCGCCGCACCATGACGTTTATGCCTGACCTAACAACCGTACGCCAAGATATCGATCGCATCGGAGAGCTCGCGGCGCAATCCATCATCGCTCTGATTAACGGCGATAAGCCCGAATCGAATATAAAACTCCCCGTTGAACTTATTGAGGGCAAAACCGCGTAGTTCATCCCGTGCTAAAAGAATCCCTCAAACGCCACCGATAACCGTTCGCCGGCATATGTCAACCGTTTGCCGACGACTGGAACTGCGAAAAGACGTATGGATATGAAAACGTTTGACATATGAAAACGATTGACATATCTTGCAGATGTACCGAGTTAGTATCTCGACGGAAAGGAAGTCTCGGATGCATAAGGTGTATTACCAGCCTGAGGGAATTTGGGTAGGCGACATCATGCCGTACGGCGAGGATGGCACGTTCTATCTCTATCATCAGCGTGACACGCGTAACCCCGAACCTTTCGGAGAGCCGTTTGGCTGGGCACTCGCGACGACCAAGGATTTCGTCAACTACAAGGACTTTGGCGAGAGCCTTGAGCGTGGCGGCGACGAGGAGGTCGACCAGTACGTTTATGCCGGCACGGTGTTTAAGGTGGGCGACAAGTACCATGCGCTCTACACTGGTTGCAATCGCGATAAGGTCCGCGCACGTTTGATGAAGCAGGTTCTTCTTCACGCAACGAGTGACGACGCCGTCAAGTGGGAGAAGAACATCGCCGAGACGCTGCTTCCGCCCCAGGAGGGTTACGATGACCGCAACTGGCGCGATCCCTTTGTGCTTTGGGATGAGGAGAACGAAGAGTACATGCTCATCCTCGGCACGCGTGTGGGCGAGGACAAGCGTCTGATGACCGGTCGTCTGGTCAAGTTCACCTCCAAGGACCTGGATACCTGGGAGTTCCAAGGCGACTGGTGGAATCCGGGCCTGTACACCATGTTCGAGATGCCCGATCTCTTTAAGATGGGCGACTGGTGGTATCTGGTGTTCTCTGAGTACAGTGATGGCAACAAGACCCGTTACCGCATGTCTCGCTCTATCAACGGTCCCTGGATCACTCCTGCGGACGATTCCTTCGATGGCCGCGCGTACTATGCCGCACGTACCGCATTTGATGGCGAGCGCCGCGTTCTCTTTGGTTGGGTTCCTACGCGTGACGAGGGCGGCGACCCCAGCTCTTACCTGTGGGGTGGCACCTTTATGCCCCTCGAGATCGTTCAGCGTGCCGACGGAACGCTTGGCACCAAACTCCCCGACAGCATGCTTGGCGCCTTTGGCGAGGCTAAGGCAGTCGAGGCCTTTAAGCTTTCCTGCGAGTCGGGCAAGGTCGAGCAGGTGCTCGCTGCGGATGCCGGTTCCACCTATATGCTCGACGCCGACATCGAGCTCGCCGGTGACGCTGCCGGCTTCTCGGTAAAGCTCGCCGAGAACGCCGAGTCCGGTCTAGCCTATGAGTTCCGCGCCAACCTGCGTGAGGGCAAGCTCGAGTTTACGGCGGCCCCCCAGTATCCGTGGTTCCAGGTCAACAACATGGGCCTCGAGCGTCCGTTGTTCTTCAAGGGCGAGGGCACTCATCATGTGCGCCTGGTCGTTGACGACGATATCGCGACCATCTTTGTCGATGATGTTGCGCTTAACGCTCGCTTTTGCAATAAGCAGGGCCAGGGTGTGGCGCTGACGGTCACCGACGGTACGCTCAAGTGCGCAAATGCAACGATCGCATCTCTGTAATGGCCACAAAACGTCTTATGATTTCGTAAGGGAATGGAGAGGAACATGGACTACAAAGTAGTGTCTCAGCAAGTCGTCGATAACGTCGGCGGTCTGGAGAACATCGAGGGTGCCACGCATTGCGTTACGCGTCTGCGTCTGGTGCTCAAGGATACGAGCAAGTACAACAAGGCCGAGCTCGAGAACATCGATGGCGTCAAGGGCGTGCTGTACAACAGCGGCCAGCTCATGATCATCTTTGGTACCGGTACCGTTAACAAGGTCTACGATGAGTTTATGGCTCTGACGGGCGTCAAGGAGATCAGCGCTTCCGAGGTCAAGGGCGCCGAGGCGGACAAGAAGGGCAAGTTCTTCTCGGTCCTCAAGGTATTCTCGGACATCTTTATCCCCATCATTCCCGCTTTCGTCGGCGCTGCTATCATCATCGGCCTTAAGTCGCTGATCGTTGCCAACGGCCTCTTTGGCATGGAGGGCAGCCTTGCCGACCACAGCGAGTTCCTCAAGAACCTCGCAAGCTTCTTTGCCATTATCGCCACCACCTTCGATTACCTGCCTGTCCTGGTTATGTACAGCGCGGTGAAGCGTTTTGGCGGTAACCCGATTCTGGGCATCCTCGTCGGTATCGTCATGGTTCACCCGAGCCTTATGAACCGCAACACGTTCGTTATGGATCCGACGGGCGCTGAGTACTGGAACTTCGGCCCGCTCTCCATTCCCATGGTTGCTTTCCAGGGCGGCGTGTTCCCCGCAATCCTGACCGCCTGGTTCATGGCCAAGGTCGAGAAGATTGCCCAGAAGTACATCCCCGAGGTCGTCTCGTTCGTCTTTGTCCCGACCGTCACCCTGATTCTTGCCAACGTCGCCCTGTTCACCGTGTTTGGCCCGCTCGGCAACCTGATCGGCGATGTTCTCGCTGGCGTGATCGACGTCCTGTACAACAGGATGGGCGTCTTTGGTGCCTTTGTCTTCGCCGCGTTCCTGCAGCCGCTCGTCGTTACCGGTACGCACCAGTTCATTCAGGGTATCGAGGCTAATCTCGTTGCCACGACTGGCTTCAACTACATTCAGGCCATCTGGTCCGTTTCCATCATCGCCCAGGGCGGCGGCGCCATCGGCATGTATCTCATTCACAAGAAGCATTCCAAAGAGCGCAACATCTGCATGTCGTCCTTTATCCCGACGCTGGTCGGAATCTCCGAGCCCGCTATCTTTGCTGCAAACATGCGCTACTCGATCATTCCGTTCATCTGCGCTTGCATCGGTGCAGGCTGCGGCGGTGCCTTCGTGAAGCTCTTTGAGGTGCGCGCTATCGGCCAGGGTCTGACCGGCGTACTTGGCCTGCTCATCGTCACGCCCGAGACCCTCGTGTGGTATGTGGCTGGCAATCTGATCGCTTTCTTCGTCCCGATCATCCTGATCTTTGCCTACAACAAGGCAAAGGGCGTGCCGACCACCGATGAAGAGGGCGCTGGCGCTGGCTTCGACGTTAGCTTCTAGTTGAGCCGTTCAGCGTAATGTGCGGATAAGTCCATTTGAGGAAGGGCGTTCGGCTCGTGTGAGTCGAGCGTCCTTCCCCATAGACGAGAAAGTCAACGGCGATGTTAAATCAAAAAAATAAGGTGACGCGCGCGGACTATGAGCAGTGGCGTGCCGGACAGGATGAGACGGCGGGTCGCATCGCGTCCGACCCCGATAGGCTCCTGTTCCATGTGGAGCCTGAGCTTGGCTGGCTCAACGACCCCAACGGTTTGGTGCAGATTGGTGATACGTATCACATCTATCACCAATACGATCCATTCGATGCTGCGCATGGCGGTCCAGTGCTTTGGAATCATCTGACAACAAAGGATTTTGTGACGTACGAGAATCGTGGCCCTGTGCTGTTCCCCGATTCCGATTTGGATTCGAGCGGAGTGTATTCTGGTTCTGCCTTTGTACACGACGGCAAGATTCACTACTTCTATACCGGCAACGTCAAGCATTTTGATCGCGACGATTACGACTATGTGCTGACAGGGCGCGAGCAAAATCAGATTCACATGGTCGCCGAGAACCCCGACGAATTGGGCGAGAAACGTATGGCTGTTGGGCCGCTCGATTACCCCGACGATATCGGTACGCACGTGCGCGACCCCAAGATCCTGGAGCACGACGGTATCTACTACATGGTTCTCGGTGCTCGTACAAAAGACGACCGCGGTTGCGTGCTTGTCTATACCTCGCGCGATCTTGAGTGCTGGCAATATGCGACGCGTATTGAACTCGGCGAGAAGTTCGGTTTTATGTGGGAGTGCCCGGATCTGTTTGAGCTCGATGGCGAGTTAATCCTCGTTTGCTGCCCACAGGGCGTGCCCGTCGATGGTTGGCGTTACCGAAACCCGCATCAGTGCGTGTGGTTCCGCATCAAGGCCGATTGGGAAAAGCCTTGCTTTGCCATTGTCGAATCGGGCAAGCCCCAGATGGTCGATGCAGGTTTTGACTTCTATGCCCCTCAATCATTTGCAGATGCCGACGGTCGACGGATTATGATCGGTTGGGCCGGCTGCCCCGATGCAACGGCTCAAAACCCGACGGTGGAACGCGGATGGCAGTGCGCGCTTACCGTGCCGAGGGTGCTGAATATGCGCGACGGTAAGCTCTGCCAGTGGCCCGCGCGCGAGGTTGAGCAACTGCGCAAGGAGCGTGTTTCGGTGACCGCCGGAGAGACCGTCGACTCTCCTGGTCGACTGTTTGATGCCGTCGTGTCGTGCCGGGGGACGAAGTCCATTGAGCTGGAGGTTCGTGAGGGTGTTGTCGTGTGCTTTGCCAACGGAATGATCACACTTGATATGGGCGATGAGGGCTATGGACGCGACAAGAGGTCGGTTGAGCTCGACGAGCTTTACTGCCTGCGAGTCCTTTCGGATGCCACGATGCTCGAGGTATTTGTCAACGACGGCGAGGTTGCGCTTACGAGCCGCACCTATTCGTCTGCGGCGCCTGCGATGCAGTTGCGCGCCGAGGGCGACGCCTCGATGGAGTTTTACCGTCTGGCTCGCTAGCCGCATTGTGAGTGACCATGGCGTTTTGGATACACGGGCTTTCTTGGTGGCTACCGTTTATCGCATATAGCTACCGTTTGCGGAGTAAGTAACACTCATTACTAAACCGTGTAGAATCTCATGCAAGCACGGAGTATTTCAGGGAGACGCTGTCCTTTGTTGTGGCGAAGGGCGGCGTCTCTCTGGTGCTTGGGAGTCGTTGTTCAATTGGGCGACGGGCGTGCGCGCGTAATAAATAATCAACGTCGAGATGGGTCGTGATGATAATGGGCAAGTACGTAATCGTGGTTGAGTCTGGTTCGGATGTGACGCCGGAGCTCTGCGAGCGCTACGGCATCGTGCGCGTGCCTATGCATGTCACGATTGGTGACGAGACCGTCGAGGACGGTTCGATCGATCCGCTCGAAATATATTCGCGTTGCAACGAGTTTGGCGTGATGCCCAAGACCAGCGGCTGCGCGCCTGCGGATTTTGCTCATGTGTACGACCGTATCCATGCCGAGAAGCCCGACGCGACCATCCTGCATCTTGCGTACTCCGAAGTCACGACCTGTTCGCATCAGTCCTCCAAGATTGCAGCTAAGGGCCGCGACTACGTGTTCTCCATGGACACGCGCTTTGTCTCGGTAGGCCAGTCGCTTGTTGCCGTCGAGACTGCCAAATACATCGAGGCTCACCCCGATGCCACCGTCGACGAGATTTTCGCCTTCACTAATTCCGTCATGGACCGCGTGCTGCTGGTCTTTGTTCCTACCGATCTTGCCTTCCTCAAGGCGGGCGGTCGCTTGTCCAACGTTGCGTTCCTGGGCGCTCATCTGCTCAAGATCAAGCCCTGCATTGAAGTGACGGGCGGCAAGTTTGTGGCAACCAAGAAATTCCGCGGCTCTATGCTCAAATGCGCCCGTGCCTTTATTGACCACATGGTTGCCAAGGGCGAGATTGACTACTCGCACATTGGCCTGGCGTATTCGGTAGGCCTTTCCGAGGAGCTGCGCGATGATATGGAGGTCTACGCGCATGAACTCGGCTTTAAGGACATCACCTGGACTCAGGTCGGCGGCGTCATCTCGAGCCATTGTGGCCCGACCGCCTTTGGTGCGGTGCTGACGCTCAAGGCGTAAGGGCTGGCGTAATCGATATCTATTGCCACGGCGGCGGGCGGGTTGCGACAACCTTCCCGCCGCTCTTGCGTGGGGCCAAATAGGACAACCCAATCGATCGCTAAACCGTTTCACCATCATGCGTATGGGCTAGAATGACTCTGGCATTTTAATTGACAATAACCAAAGAGAGGCAAGGTTGCGGGAATGGCTGAGATGACGCTTGAGGGTGTGGACGCTCATCCCGAGGACTCTGCGTATGCCCTGGGTCGCGTGCATTCGATCGAGACGATGGGAACGGTCGACGGTCCCGGCATCCGCTTTGTGGTGTTTGTTCAGGGCTGTCCCATGCGCTGTGCGTATTGCCATAACCCCGATACCTGGTCGGTTAACGGCGGCACCATGGTGACCGTCGAGCACCTGATGGACGAGTTCCAGAGCAACCATGAGTTTTACCGCAGCGGCGGAATTACGGTTTCGGGCGGCGAGCCGCTCCTGCAGCCCGAGTTTTTGGCCGACCTGTTCTGTGCAATGCACAACAACCCCGATGGCCGCGTGCATACCTGCCTTGACAGCTGCGGATATGCGTTTGACCCCAACCATCCCGAGAAGTTCGATGCTGTGCTCAACGAGACCGACATGGTGCTGCTCGATATTAAACATGCCGATCCCGTCGAGCATAAAAAGCTGACCGGTTGCGACCCCGCACGCATTCTGGCGTTTGGTGATGAACTCGCGCGTCGCAAGATTAAAGTCGTTATCCGCCACGTGGTGGTGCCGGGCATTACCGACACGGTGGAGGAGTGTGAGGCGCTCGGCCGCCTGATTGCCCCGTGGCATAACGTGGTGGGCCTGGAGATGCTGCCGTATCACACGATGGGTGTCGTCAAGTACGAGCAGCTGGGGATTCCCTATAAGCTTGAGGGCGTGCCTCAGATGAATACCGCGCGCATGCCCGAGCTGCGCAATGCCGTTATGACCGGCATGAAAAAGCGCCGCACGGAACTCAAAAACGCCATCGGCTAGCGGCACTCATTGGGGACAGACTTAAATGAGTGCCCCCGGGCACCTAGTTGATTGCTAAAGAGCCCCGTCAAGTTGCGGTGGAATAGTTCTTGTTTATCGGCTAATACCGCCCAAACAGGAACTATTTCATCGCAACTGCGTTTTGGGCAGAGATGCGCAACAGAATCGGTGTTTTTGCATAGAAACGCCTGTTTATTGTTTAGAGACACCTTAAACGCGACTGAATATCTTTGGAAAGAAATGCCTGCTATCGACATCGATGGCCGTACCTATGTCATGAGCGTCATGACATCGATGCCGTGGAGCGACCGCTCGAGTGAGGTTACGGCCGCGATTGCAAAGGCGCTGTTTGATACGCGAGCTGCACTGGCTTAGCGTGTTCGTTTGGCGAGGTCAAACAAAATGCTGGTACCATACCGTGGTTGAGAATTTCGTATAGGTTTGGGGAATGGTATGGCTACCATCGCGATTATCGGTGCGCTCGAAAAAGAGATCATGCAGATTAAGGAAGAGCTGAGCGACGTTTGCGAGGCACGGGAGGCAGGCTTGACCGTTGTGAGCGGCGAGCTCGACGGCCTGACAGTTGTCGCCACAACGGCGGGCATGGGCACGGTGAACGCCGCCGCTGCAACACAGCACCTCATTAGCAAGTATGCTCCGCAGGCTGTTGTGTTTTCGGGCATTGCGGGCGGTTTGAACCCCAAGCTCCATATCGACGACGTGGTCATTGGCAAACGCCTACGCTATCTGGATACCGATACCGCGCTTATCGCCGAGTCCGCACCGGGGCTTGAGGAGTTTGGTTCGACGCCCGCGCTGGTCGATATTGCCGTCGACGTGCTTGCTGAGCGTGGGTTCGTTGACGCTTCGACAAATGCAGTCGCTTCGAACGAGGGCACCAAACAGTTCCTGGTCGGCACGATTGCCACGGGTAACCGCTTTGTGACGGGCGCCGCCATGCGTAACGACGCTATCGAAGCGACGCATGCCGATTGTGTCGGCATGGAGGGCGCGGCGATTGCCCATGTCGCAACCAAAAATGGTGTCGATTGCCTGGTGTTGCGCGCTATCAGCGATAATTGTGACGAGGCGTACGATGCAATTTGCGACCGAGAGTTCGATCTGTTCGAGTACGCGCGTGTCGCAAGTAACATCACGCTCGATATCGTCCGCCGCATTGCCGCTGCGCAATAGCGCGCTCTTTTGTAAGAACCTACGACCAAGGAGTGTCCATGGCCGATTCCATTAACTACCAGCTTGCCAAGTTCGTCGCCAGCTACGGCAAGGTTTCGCAGATTCCCGAGTCCACCTGCCCCGAAGTGAGCTTTGTCGGCCGCTCCAATGTGGGCAAGTCGTCGATTATGAACAAGCTCTTTGGCCGCAAGAACCTGGTCAAGGTTTCGAGCACACCGGGCAAGACAAGCAACATCAATTTCTTCGAGGCCGACGACGTGCACTTCGTCGACCTGCCGGGCTATGGTTTCGCCCGTCGTTCTAAGGCCGAGCGCGACCGCTGGGCCGAGCTTATCGGCGACTTTTTCGACTCCGAGCGCAGCTTTAACCTGGTTGTGTCGCTGGTGGACATTCGCCACGACCCCAGTAAGCTCGACCATGACATGATCGACTACCTGCAGGGCAACGAGTTCAACTTTATCGTCTGCCTCACCAAAGCCGACAAGCTCAGCCGCACCCAGCAGGCCCGCCAAGCGGCAGCCATCAAAAAGCAGCTCAACGTCCCGGCTGAGAACGTAATCATCACGAGCTCCCAGACCGGCACCGGCATCGACGAACTCAAGCGCCGCATCGCCGAGGCCTGCCTCTAATCGAGCTGCAACCCCTCAAAAGCTCTTATCTATATCACCTCAGTGATAGTTATTGGTAAACTATCACTGTGGTGATATTTTTTAGGAGGCCGATATGGAGCTGTGGCACGGGTCGGAGGTTGTTGTCGAGCATCCGTCGCTGGATAGATGTAAGCAGTTCAACGACTATGGACGTGGGTTTTATTGCACGCCACATGAGGAAATGGCGATGGAATGGGCATGCCGGACCGAGTCCGATGGTATCGCGAATCGATATGAGCTCGATATGGATGGTCTCGCGGTCTTGGATTTGGAGTCCGGGGAGTTTTCAATTCTTAATTGGCTTGCGATTTTGGCCGACAACCGGGAGTTTAATGTCTCGACGCCGCTGGCACGCGAAGGACTTCGCTATCTGCTGGATAACTGCCTGATTGATATTTCTCCCTATGATGTTATTCGAGGCTATCGCGCCGACGATTCCTACTTTTCGTTTGCAAGACAGTTCGTTAACGGCATGATCTCGCTCAGGCAACTGCAACTCATTATGCGTTTGGGCGATTTGGGCATCCAATACGCTCTTATGAGTGAGCGCGCGTTCTCGGCGATCAGGTTCCGCGATTGGAAGCAGGCCTCGGGAGCTGAGTTTTATCCCAAACGATTTGAGCGAGAACAGAATGCTCGACGTAAGTATCTGGATACGATAAACGGATTTGACACCGAGGGTGTCGACATTAGGGATTTGATGGCAGGGAGGGTTGATTTAAATGATCCAAGAGTTAACGGATTGTGGGCCGAGTAGGACATATCCCGTCTATTACCTCGAGGACGCAATGAACAACCTAGGCGACTGCTTTGACTATGCCGTTAATGATTATGGAGCAGAGGGATCGGAAGTTGCTGAACTCTTTTGCCTCAGCGGCGTAGCTCGCGAGTTCGAACGCGGCAACGCATGGGTCGTATCGGGAAAATCGGGCGTTGAGCTGTTCGCGCTTATCGCTGAAAGATCGGGCTATCAAAACAGGCCTATACCGGACTGCACCTATCGATTTGAGAAGACGCCGGAATATTGGGCGGGCTGGATGCTGGCATACCTGCAGTGGCGTTTAGGGGAGTCTTTCGAAGATCTGCTGCATGTCGTTCCATTTGATGCGCTGCGCGGTCTGTACTATCCCTGGCATGAAGCCTCAGAGGAACGTGTGGCGCGTCTTATTTGCGATATGGCGAAGAAAACACCTCGTCAAACTAAACTGGCGCAAGCAAGAAAGAGGCTCAAGAAAACCCAACAAGACCTGGCATACGAATCGGGCGTATCACTCCGCTCAATCCAAATGTACGAACAGCGCCAGAGAAACATCAACGAAGCATCGGTAACAACCGTAAGGGATATGGCGAAAGTCCTGCACTGCAGCATCGAAGACATCTTAGAGCCAGTCTTTGAATACAAAGAAACTAGCGCAGCCTAAAAGAGATGCTGGCCGCTGATTGCTCAAGTTGCAGTTCGAGCAATTTGAGCAGCGAAGCCGGCTGCCTAGTGGGGGCATGTGGGCCTTCTAGGTATCAAAATCCGCCTACGTATTGAAATGCCCCGCCAAGCTAAAGTGCTCGGCGGGGCATATTTCGATTGACGATGCTAGCAGGGGTTGAACTTTAATATGCCGCGAGTAAGAGGCGCCTGCATTTAGCAATTAAAGTAAATTATTCAATTCGGGTGCTCAGCCAGTATTCTCCATTTGAAGCTAAGATTGCGTACGTAATTCCATTTTTGACAGTTGGCGTACCTACGCAGGCAGCGCCAATCTCCTTAGCGTCGGAAAATGAGAGTGTTGGATCAATTGCTTGTATGGTTGCTAATGCTGTCGCCGCGGCATAATCTGAATTTTCGAAGTACATGACTATGTTTTTGAAGCAGTTTTCTGATCCAAGATAGCTGAATAGTAGTTGACTGCTCGAGTCCGAGAAAAAACCTCCAATACCGGCAAGCGTAGAGCCATTTTTTATCTGAAGCTCGAGTCCCGTGCCGCTATCGTCTAACTCGTAACTCGCCTTCATACTGCTGCAATTGGGAATATCGGAGAATTCCTCGTTAAGTCGTTCAATAAAGCCTTCAGGTGAAATTGAAAACGATCCGTCGCCAAGAAAGGAAGTAATTTCCTTTTCGTTGCGGGTGTCAACGACCTCTCCGCATTTTTCGCATTCTCGTATTTCCTTTGAGGTGGCGTCTACGTAGTCAACTTCGGTAGTCCACGAGCCCGGTTGGTGTCCGAGTGGCTCCCCTTTCGTTTCGCCGCAACGCTGGCAGGTCTTCGGTGTCGTACAAGTTGCTTCTTCCCATTCGTGCCCGAGAGGCTCTCCCTCGGTTTTGCCGCAACTTTTGCATACACGGGGGCTAGTGCAGGTTGCATTGGCCCATAGCTTGTGGCTACAAAACAATTGAGGAAACAGCATGGGCAAACTGAAGATGATGACAACTGCCACGGCAGCTGCGATTGCCGCTCGTTTTTTATTGCCTAATTTATGAATGGCCCGCGTTAGAAGTGAGTCGTTTTCTTCATTTTTGCGTGCGCCGTCATCTTCGTTTGATGGCGGAATTTCAGAGGAGGGGATGTCGCTAGCACCATCAGAAAACTGCTCGGCTTTGAAATCTGGCTTCCGCTCGTCGGACTCGCTGAGTGCCTTTTCCTCGTCGGGCTCCTTCATCTCGTCATTCATGTTTATCGAGGCTCCTTCCTAGCTATGAATCTGCGATGGGCATTTTTGATAAGCGGAATGGCTGGTGACATAAATATATCCCAGTTTGGGATATATCAAAATGGAATATAGCGTAAACGGCATGAACGTTGATGCTAACAGGACATGCGGAAAATGCCTTTCCCAGATTCGTCGGGAGCAAGGTATCACTCAGGTTGAACTTGCAAAGAAGCTGGGGGTACCTCAGTCGTTCATCTCAAAGGTCGAGACCGGGGAACGCAGCCTTAGGGTTTATGAGCAGTTTGTCTATGCGGATGCACTCGGAATTACTGTTGAGACGCTAGTACGTAAACTTGGGGCTGTTTTGAGTAGCGGAGATAATTAGATGACGCCACGCATCGATCATCAATTAGAAATTAAAACAGAGCTATAGGGCGAATGAGATGCTGGGAAGTGCGCCTTTGTCAAATAGAAGCCAAAAAATCAGCCCGGCGACTTTCCAGAGCGTAGGTTCCTGTAGCCGCCGCCAGTGAAGTTAACATAGGGGAGGCCAGGGGCTTTGCCCCCAAATCTTTCCGCAGGACGGCAGGACCCCCGCCGCACGAAGTGCGCAGCGG
>NZ_QSPN01000015.1:0-3532 GCF_003436455.1 Collinsella sp. TM05-37
GGGCTCTCAATGTTTTTATGTCCTGCTCATATCGTCTCTGCCGGCAGTTTAGGATCGTCCCTAACTGCCGCCCTAATGACTAGGTTCGATTTGGGGTGCGCCGGACGCTGGGGTATCATGGCTTGGTTGATATATCTGCATTTACGCGCCTTGTAGGAAGGGGCTGCGCCCATGGCTTTTGAGCCTGCTCAACATAGCTTTATCACGCTCGAGGGCGTCGACGGTGCCGGCAAGTCCACGCAGGCGCGCCTGCTTGCCCGCGCGCTCGAGCTCGCTGGCCACCAGGTTGTGAGCCTGCGCGAACCGGGCGGCACCGCCATCAGCGAAAAGATCCGCGCCCTGCTGCTCGACCCCGCCAATATGGCGATGGGCGACACCTGCGAGTTGCTGCTCTACGAGGCTGCGCGTGCCCAGCTGGTGCACGAGGTCATAGCCCCCGCCCTTGCGGCCGGCAAGGTGGTCCTGTGCGATCGCTTCTACGATTCCACGACCTGCTACCAGGCGTTTGCCGATGGCCTCGATCGCCAGATAGTGCGCGACGCCAACAACCTGGCCGTCGCGGGTACGCACCCGGCGCTCACACTCGTCTATCACATCACGCCCGAGCAGGCGGCGCTGCGCATGGCAGCCCGTGGTGCGGCAGATCGCATGGAGGCAAAAGGCATGGCATTCCAGGAGCGTGTCTACCAGGGCTTTTGCGCAATTGCTGCCGAGGAGCCAGACCGCGTAAAGCTCATCGACGCCACTACGACCGTCGAGGAAGTCTTCGAGAAGACGGTCGAGCAGGTTCGCGCGTACGGTCTCGACATTCCGCAGGAAGCCGTCGCCGCCGCGCTTGCCAAGGAGGCCGAGTAACATGGCCCCCGCTCAGGCAAGCCTGCTGGCCAAGCTCGACACCCAAGAGCGCGTGCGCGACTTTTTGACCAATGCCGTCGCTAGCGGTCGCGCATCGCACGCCTACCTGTTTTTGGGCGCGCCCGGCGCGGGCAAGCTCGACGCCGCGTGGGCGCTCGCCCAAGCCTTCCTGTGCGAGCAGGATGGCTGCGGCTCATGCGATAGCTGCGTGCGCGTCGCCCGCCATACGCACCCCGACGTGCACTATTACACGCCCGAGAGCGCCACGGGTTACCTCATTGCCCAGACCCGCGAGCTGCTCGATGACGTGCCACTGGCGCCCATCCGTGCCAAGGCCAAGGTCTACATCATCGACCGTGCCGAGCAACTGCGTGCCAACACCGCCAACGCACTGCTCAAAACGCTCGAGGAGCCGCCCGAGGGCGTTATGTTTATCTTGCTGGGCACCTCGGCCGACGTGATGCTGCCCACTATCGTGAGTCGTTGCCAGTGCGTGCCGTTTCGGCTGGTATCGCCCGCCGTCGCCGCGCAGGCCGTGAGCCGCGCCACCGGTCAGGACCCTGCGCGTTGCCGCATGGCGGTCGCCGTGGCGGGAAGCCCCACACGCGGCATCGAGTTTCTTAAGAGCGCCGAGCGCCAGGACGCCCGCCGTCAGATGGTCCGTGCCATCGACTCGCTCATTGCCGCCGACGAGGCCGACGTGCTCAGCCGCGCCAAGTCACTCATCGTCGCCGTCAAGGCGCCGCTCGCCGAGGTCAAGTCCACGCAGGAAAAGGTGCTCGAGCAAAATGCCGACTACCTGTCGCGTGGAGCATTGAAGCAGCTTGAGGACCGCAACAAGCGCGAACTCAACGCGCGCGAGCGTTCGGGTATCATGGAAGCGCTGGCGAGCGCGCGGACGCTCATGCGCGACGTGCTGCTGACGCTTCAGGATGAGGCGGCCGACGTCGTGAACGAGGATGTGCGCGACACGATCGGTCGGCTTGCCGCCGCGACCAATGTTGCGGGTGCCACCCAGGTGCTCGAGGCGGTCGCAACCGCCGAGCGCAACATCGCCAGAAACGTTACTCCCCAGCTGGCCATCGAGGTCATGCTGTTCGATATCAGGAAGGCACTGAAATGCCGTTAGTCGTACCCGTTAAGTTTACCTACGCCTCGCGCGACCTGTGGTTCGACCCGCAGGATCTGGATATCCTCGAGGCCGATTATGCTATCTGCTCCACCGAGCGCGGAACCGAGATCGGCTTGGTCACGGCCGATCCCTTCGAGGTGCCGCAGGACGAGATCGGCCAGCCGCTCAAGCCCGTGCTGCGCGTGGCGAGCGACATCGACCTGCAGCTTGCCGATGATCTGGCCATCCAAGGCGACGAGGCCATGGTCGATTTCCGTCGCCTGGTCAAGGAGCTCGACCTCGAGATGAAGCCGGTCGGCGTCGAGTACCTGTTTGGCGGCGAGAAGGCCGTGTTCTACTTTGCGGCCGAGGAGCGCGTCGATTTTCGTCAGCTCGTCAAGGATCTGTCCTCGACGCTGCACATTCGCGTCGACATGCGCCAGATCGGCGTGCGCGACGAGACTCGCCTGGTGGGCGGCTATGCCCAGTGCGGCCAGGAGCTCTGCTGCACGCGCTTTGGCGGACAGTTTGAGCCCGTCTCGATCCGCATGGCAAAAGAGCAGGACCTGCCGCTCAATTCCTCCAAGATCAGCGGCGTTTGCGGCCGCCTGATGTGCTGCCTGCGCTATGAGTTCGAAGCGTACAAGGACTTTAAGAGCCGTGCGCCCAAAAAGAAGACGCTCATCGATACGCCGCTCGGCAAGGCGCGTATTCAGGAATATGACACGCCGCGTGAGCAGCTGGTGCTGCGCCTGGAGAACGGCAAGGTCTTTAAGGTCAACCTGGCCGATATGACCTGCTCGGAGGGCTGCAAAAAGAAGGCCGCCGAGCAGGGCTGCAACTGCCGCCCCGACTGCGTGACGCGCGACGTGCTCGAGCGCATCGAGTCGCCCGAGATGCGCCTGGCGCTCATGGAGCTCGACCGCGAGAACGGCGTCGACGTGGGCGATGGCCTGTCGAGCGCCGACCGTCTTGCTGGCACGTCGATGCCCAAGCGCCGTCGTCGCGATGCTGAATCCGATGCTCGCGCCGGTCAGGGGCAGGGCGAGGGCCGTGGCCGCGGAAAGGGCCGTGGCAATGCCGCAACGCCCGAGGCCGAGGAGGCCGCTGGTGGCCGTCGTCGTCGCAAGCGCGCGGGCTCGGGTGATGCTACCGAGGCTGCGGCCGCGGGCAAGAACGTTTCCCGCGAGCGCGAGGCTCAACAGCCCCAGCAGCAAAACCGCGGCGGTGGCATGAACCCCACGCGCCGTCGCCGCCGTCACCTGTCGAGCGAGGAGCGCGAGGATGCCTTCCGCGCTGCAGCTGCTCGCGAGGCTGGTGCCGCTTCCAAGGGTCCCTCGGCCTCCGATGCGCCTGCCGACAAGGGCGGCAAGTCACGTGGCGAGGAGGAGCGCGCCCCGCGTCCGCGCCGTCGCCATTCCTCGGGCGCGCAGCAGAAGCCCTCAGTGCCCTCCGTGGCCGATCAGGTCTCGGATGGCGAGGTCAAGGTCACGCGCCGGCGTCCCGGAGATGGCGGGGGAGCGGCTGCCAAGGCTTCGCGTGGCGCGGCTCGCGACGAGCGCGAGC
>NZ_QSPN01000015.1:3562-47911 GCF_003436455.1 Collinsella sp. TM05-37
GAGGATCGCGGTGGCGAGGGCTCGGCCGACCAGGGTCAAAAGCGCCGTCGTCGTCGCCGTTCCCGCAAGCCGCGCCAGGATGGTGGCGAGGGCTCGACCCCGTCTTCGGCCGCACCACAACCGCCCGCCGGCGAATAACGCCCGCGAGCGGATTTAACCCGCCTTACCCCAATCGCGTCGGGGTACCATAGCGCTGAATCAACAACCCTCCCTGCGACCGAATGTAGGGAGGGTTGTGTCTTGAAGAGCCATCTGAACAAATTGAGCCGTCTGCAGGGTGCCGGCGCCCTACCGTTTGCGGACGAATTGCTGCCGTTTGCCGAGCGGGCGGCACGCGAGGCACTCGAGGCATTGTCGCCAACACGATGTGCCGGCTGCGAGCGCGCCGGTGCGCTTATTTGCCAAGACTGCCTGGCCGCGCTCACGCTCATCGACCCACGTCATAGCTGCACCCGATGCGGCGCCCCGTTTGGGGATTTGCTGTGCACTGAGTGTTCGGTCGAGGGCACGTCCTCGGCAATGGCGGAGGCGCTCGACCGCTGCCTGGCGTGCTCCGTCTATGCGCATCCGCTGCCGCGCATCATTAAAGCGTACAAGGACGCGGGCGAGCGACGCCTGGCGCCGTATCTGGCGGAGCTGCTCTACGACACCGCCCTGCATGCCCAGGTCGTAGCGCCCGATCGCTTAGGAGGTGTGCTGTCCGGTGCGGATGCGGTGGTGTTTGTGCCTGCGACGGCGGCAGCGTTTCGGCGGCGTGGCTTTGATCATATGGAGGCCATTGCGCGCCCATTTTGCGAGCTGTCGGGCGTTCCCCTGCTCGATGCCCTCGTCAAGTACGGGCATGGCGACCAGCGCGAACTCGGTCGTGAGGAGCGTCGCGAGCGTGCCCAAGGCATGTACGAGACGGTTGAGGACGTGCGCGGCCGCCGTCTACTGCTTATCGATGACGTTATCACCACGGGCGCGACCATGGCAGCGGCCTCGGCGGAGCTCAAGCGTGCCGGCGCTGCGGCAGTCGATGGCCTTGCTATCGCACGTGTTTGGTAGGGGTGGTTTTGTGGCAGTGAAGATTGAGCGGCGCAACGAGCCGACAGGCGAACAGCTAGCGGCTTCCGTAATCCTAACAGGCGCTTCAGCGCTGCGCATGATGCGCGCCGAGCGCCGGCAGATGGGCTATATCAGCTGGAAGGACCTTAATCCCGATGAAGAGCGCCGTGTGCTGCGCACGTCGTCGCCCTCGACCGAGGATATCTATCTTCCTGACTTGGTGCGAATTGGAGCCGCAAGCGGCGAGGTGCAAGAGGATTTGTGCTTGCTGGTGGGATCTGCGGCGCAGCGCCGCCGCATGCCTAGCGTAGGCTGGTCCGTGTGTTCCGGGTTGCCCGCCGGCTCGATTCTAGAGGTGGAACCGGGGGTGTACAGCTTGTCTCCCGAGGCCCTCTGCCTTGCCGTTGCGCGCGAACTTGGCTGTATCCAGGCATTTGCCCTGGCCCAGGAGCTGTGCTCTAAGATTTCACTGAGCGACCGCGGGAAGTATCTGCCTCCCTACACCTCGCCTGTTACGAATAAACTTGCAAAGGACAAGGACCAGCCAGCAGACGTGGGCTACTTTGAAGTCGAGCCGGTGCTGATGCCCGATCGTCTGGCAGATTACCTTGCGGCATGCAAGGGGAATGTGGCCAAACAGCTGCTGCGTCTGTGTCCCTATCTTTCGGAAAACCTGCTCTCGCCCATGGAGTGCATCATGCTCGCCCTGTTTTCGCTTCCGTTTTCCTATGGCGGGTTTGCCTGCGGACCTTTTAAGACCGACTACAAGATCGAGTTCGATGACCGTGCGCAGGCAATCTCGGGGATGCCCCATGCAGTTTGCGATGCATATCAGGAGGCAGCCCGGTTTGACCTGGAATACAACGGTGAGCTGGGCCATTCCTCTCGGAGGGGACGTATCCATGATGAAAAGCGCAACACGGGCTTGATTACTATGGGAATCGAGGTCGCGACGGTCAACAACGAAATGCTCTGTGACATGGAAGCGATGGAAGCGCTCGCATGGCGCATGCACCAGCGTATGCGAAAGCGGTACCGGAATCGTGTCGATGCCCGCAGGAAGAAGCAAGAGGCGTTGCTTAATACGCTGCGGGCGTGTTTTGGGCTTAAGCCGGTCTAATTCACGTCGAAAATAGGGGGTTAATCATATGCCCTGGCCAAAATATGGCAAATATGAGTACTGTCACTAAATCAGTAACAGCAAAATCAAGGAATTTAGGACTCGGAGGCGTCATAAAGTAAGAAGATAATAAACAAATGTAGAATAACTAAGCATCAGGTTGGCGACACTGAGCGCAAAATCTGTCCGAGAGGCTAAAACTGCCTGTTACTAAATTGGTGACAGTACTCATATTTGCCATTTTTTGGCCACAGCACCCTAGGAAGGGTGCCCCGGAGCTCCCCATAGGGGAGCTCCGGGCTTCACAGGGGCACGAATAGCCCACTCCGACCTGCGAAATCTGTACTCGCGATGCGAATGACGCCCCTAACCTTAAACTTTAGCTTGAACTTAGCTATAATGCGCTACGTTCCTACCAGGCTGTGGTTGCGGACGGACGAAATGCCCGTCCTAGTCCAAGACAGACGCGGTCAAAGGGATCCACGTAAGCGACCGCGTGCGCGCGGCGCGATCATGGCGCGTCCTAGATGTAAGCCGCACCGTCCGTTCTACTTTCTTTGGGGCAATACCGCCTCGCGGGCGAGCGGGCCAGTCGTGAAGGTGGCTGCGGCCTCCCGAGCAAACACCCCGGTGCGCAAGTGTGGGGTCAAATACCAGGTCAGCTGGTGGGAACAATCTGATATTCCGCGCATCGCACGGATCGTATACGACACAGAAGGCAGGGTAGTGGACATGGTGAGGGGCAGCTTGATGCACGCGGCTCGGTTAGGTGCTGGGACCGCAGCGGTCATCGCCGTTTTGGGTCTGAGCGGATGCGCGTTCAACCCGCTGTCTACGTTCACGACTCCCACGATCGACCAGATCGAGTACGAGACCGTCACGCCCACGGTGTCGGATGATGCCCTGGTCACCCCCGGTACCCTGACGGTCGCCCTCGATACTTCCGATGCGCCGCAGGCCATGCAGGGCACCGACGGCGAGCTCACGGGGTATGCGGTCGACGCCGCCCGCGCCCTCGCAAGCCGCATGGGCCTTAAGGTCGCCTTTGTCGATGCGTCCTCGGCAGGTTCCGCGCTCGGCGACAAAAAGGCTGATATCTTTATCGGCGAGATCAACTCCACGGACGGGGACGTTAGCTCGCTCGGCACCTGCCTGTACGATGCCGCTTCCGTGTTCGGTAGAACCAGCGATGGTGGGTCGCTAAACGTTTCCACCGATACCCTTAACACGTCTACTCTGGGTGTCCAGATGTCCTCGGCCTCGCAGGAGGCGCTTGCTAAGCAGAGCATCACCGCCAACCAAAAGACCTACCCCAACATCAACGAGTGCTTTGAGGCGCTCGAGTCCGGCGAGGTCGACTATGTGATCTGCGACTCCACGGCCGGCGGCTACCTTGCACGCCTGATGAGCGAGATCTCCTATGTCGGTGCGCTCGAGGCGCCCTCGACGCTTGGTGTTGCGGGCCTCTCGTCCAATGACGAACTGTGCCGTGCCGTGAGCGATGCCCTCGACGGCATCACGGTCGACGGTACGCTCGAGGCGGTCCACTCCGTCTGGTACGGCACGATGCCCTATGACCTCACCACCAAGACGGTCTCGGGCGCCGACGTGCAGCCGACCGACACCGGATCCAGCGAGTCCGCATCCTCCGATTCGAGCAGCGATGGTGCATCCTCCGAGGATAAATCGTCCAGCCAGGAGGGCACTATCACCGACGACGACATTAACAAGCTCAATAGCTAGTTATTGCTAGGGGTGGCGTCTCCTATGCGCTAGGAGGGACGCCTCTTCACGGTTTCAACACGCATCGCCGGGCTCTCCCAACAGGGGAGCCCGGCTTTTTCGTTTCCATAAAACCAGCAGGTCAAAGACATTTTTTAGGTGCAAAACCAAAGTCGCCTCGCTCTTCCATAGCGCACTTTGCCACAGAAAAGTGCGAGACTTCGGTATGCGGTATCAAGCAGTCGTTATTCGGGTCTTTAGGAATCCGCGTGATTAAATGCACGGCAATGGGTACATAGCCAGTACAGTAAGTCCCCGAGGCAGATTGGAGCCACGTATGGATATCAAGGTTTCTGGACGCAAGACGACGGTAACCGATGCTCTGCGTGCGCATGTGGATGAGAAGATCGGCGAGGCGCTCAAGGTTTTCGATATCGAGCCCATGACGGTCGACGTTGTACTTCGTTATGAGAAGAACCCCTCGAACCCCAACCCGGCAATCGTCGAGGTTACGGTTCGTGCCCGCGGTTCGGTGATTCGCGTTGCCGAGCACGGTGCAGATATGTACGCCGCCATCGACCTCTCCGCCGATAAGGTCACCCGCCAGCTGCGTAAGTTCAAGACCAAGGTCGTGGACAACCGCCAGGGCGGTGCCAGCGCCGCGGATGTCGCACCGGTCGAGCGCGTCGAGGATCTGGCCGACCTGCTGCTGCCCGAGGAGGAAGACGACCTGCTCGTCCGCGAGAAGGTTATCGACGTCACTCCGATGACTGAGGAGCAGGCGCTGGTGCAGACCGATCTGCTCGGTCACGACTTCTACGTGTTCGAGAACGCGACGACCGGCCTTATCAATGTGGTGTATCACCGTAAGAATGGTGGATATGGCATCATCAAGCCCCGCATCGAAACACTTGACGAGTAAAATACGTTAACTTGCATGAGTTAACGGCTGGCGGCCATCCCATGCGGGTGGCCGCCTTTTTACGTAAGGAGTCGCTTTGATGGACAAGGCCGCATCCGCCGGTCATTCGGACCGTTGCCGCATCGTCGTCGATACCTGCTGCGACTTTAGCCCCGAGGTCGCCGCGAACCTCGATGTCGATATCTTGGGTTTCCCCTTCATTATCGATGGCGAGGAGCGCACGGATGACATCTGGTCGAGCATCACACCCAAGGAGTTCTACGACCGCATGCGCGCCGGTGCCCGCGTGTCCACCTCGGCTGTGTCGCTCGGTCGCTATATCGAGTTCTTTACCGAGTGCGCCAAAGAGGGTACGCCCACGGTCTACCTGTGCTTTACCTCGGCGCTGTCGTCGAGCTACAACTCCGCGTGCCAGGCGGCGGACGCCGTGCGCGCCGAGTATCCCAACTTTGAGCTGTACGTGGTCGACAACGCTCTGCCCTGCGCGACCGGCGAGCTCCTGGCGCTCGAGGCCGTGCGCCAGCGCTCGGCGGGACTGACTGCTAAGCAGCTGGTCGATTGGGCAAACGAGGCCAAGACCTACGTGCACGGTTACTTTACGCTCGAGAGCTTCGATGCGCTGGCTGCCGGCGGCCGCATTCCGCCCGCGGCGGCGCAGCTCACGGCAAAGCTCGACGTCAAGCCCGAGCTCTCCTACGACCTGGCCGGCTCGCTGTCGCTGATCGGCGTCAACCGCGGTCGCAAGAAGGCGCTCAAGTCCATCCTCAAGTCGTTCCGCGAGAACTACGTGCCCGATCGCACCATGCCCATCGCCATTATGACGGCCGATGCCGAAAAGGACGGCGACTGGCTCGAAGCCGCCATCCGCAAGGAGGAGGGTTGCGCCGACGTCACGATCATTCGCAGCTCCGTCGGTCCTACCATCGGCTCGCACGTGGGCCCCGGCATGGTGGCCTGCGCGTTTTGGGGTAAGAACCGCGCCGACAAGGCGTCGCTTTCCGACCGTATCGCCCGCCGCGTGCGCGGTCAGTAGGCAAGTAACGCGGCCGTAATCGATCCCAACTCACAGCCCAAACGCTGGCACCGAGTATTCAACCTGGTAATAACACCCAACCCAAAAGGAAAGGCTTCATGGCAAACAAGCTCTCTGTCGCATTCATCGGCGCCGGAATCATGGGTGCCCCCATCGCCGGCCACATCCTGGATGCCGGCTATCCCGTCACGGTCAACAACCGTACCAAGTCCAAGGCCGCCGCGCTTATCGAGCGCGGTGCCGTTTGGGCCGATACGCCGGCAGATGCCGTGGCGAACGCCGACGTCGTCTTTACCATGGTGGGTTATCCCTCCGAGGTCGAGGAGCTCTACCTGGCGGGCGACGGCCTGCTCGCGTGCACTAAGCCCGGCGCGGTCCTGATCGACCTCACCACAAGCTCGCCCGAGCTGGCGCGCGACATTGCCGAGGCCGCCCAGGTTTCCGGCCGCATGGCGTTTGACTGCCCCGTCACCGGCGGCGAGTCGGGCGCTATCGCCGGTACGCTCACGGCTATCGTGGGCGCTACCGAGAACGACATCGCGCCGGTCCGCGACATCCTTGCCACCTTTGCGGCCAACATCTGCTGCTTCGACGGCGCCGGCAAGGGCCAGGCTGCCAAGCTCGCCAACCAGGTGTCGCTGGGCGCCTGCATGGTCGGCATGGCAGACGCCATGGCATTTGCCGAGCTGAGCGGCCTTGACCTGGAGAAGACCCGCCAGATGATCCTGGGCGGTACCGGCAAGTCCGGCGCCATGGAGAGCCTGGCTCCCAAGGCGCTTGACGGCGACTACAAGCCCGGCTTTATGGTCGAGCACTTCATTAAGGACCTGCGCTTGGCGCTCGCTTACGCCGATGACCGCGAGCTCGCGCTGCCCGGTGCCGACGTCGCTTTTACGCTCTACGACATGCTCGACGCCATCGGTGGCGCCAAGCTGGGCACCCAGGCCATCACGGTTCTCTACAAGGAGGAGGCCGACGCCATCGCCGCCGGTCTGGACTGGTCGCAGTATCGCCCCGAGGAGCATGGCGCTCACGAGGAAGGTTGCGGTTGCGGCGAGCACGGCGAGGACCATGAGTGCGGCTGTGGCCATCACCATGGCGAGGACCACGAGTGCTGCGGCGGCCACGGCCATGACGACGGCCACGAGTGCTGCTGCGGCCACCATCACGGGGAGTAGCGCCCATGAGCTGGACGTTCGTGGTGCTTGCGCTGGTACTCTTTCTCTTTGCGATCTACATCGGCTTTCTGTGCGGCCAGTGGGCGTGCGAAAAGCGTGTCATCACCAAGCGCGACTACTGGATTGCCAACTTTGCAGGAGCGGCGGCGGTCGTCCTACTGACCTGGGTGTTCTCGCTGTTCCCGCTGGTGCAGTTTGCGCCGATCGGCTGGCTCGGCGGCTTTATCGCCGGCCTTAAGATGAGCTTTGGCGAGTCCGTCGGTCCATGGCGCAAGCACGACGAGGTTTTTAACGTCAACAAGGCTCATCGCGCCGCCGCCGACGCGGGCGACGCCGAGGAGCGCCGCCGTGCACGTCGCAATGGCGCGGCCGACCGGCAGCTCATCTCGGTCACCGATGACAGCAAGGGTGCTGGCAAGCACGCCAAGAAATAAAAAGAAGAGGTAACTATGGCAGAAAACAAAGACGAACAGCTCACCGACGAGGAGCTGGCACAGCTCCAGCTGGCGGAGGAGAACGAGAACGCCGTCGACCGTCTGGTCCAGGAGCTCGGCTGCCCCACGCGCCGCATCCGCCAGTTTGCCGCCCGCGTGCTGCACCTGCTTGCCGAGCGCGATCCGCAGCGCGTCGTGCCCTGCGTGCCCGCGTTGATCGAGGCGCTCGACCGCCCCGAGGCGCAGACCCGCTGGGAGGCCCTCGATGCCCTGACGGCGCTCGCCACCACCTGCCCCGAGCAGCTGGGCGATGCCTTTGAGGGCGCCGAGACCGCACTGTTCGACGAGATCTCCTCCACGCTGCGCTATGCCGCCTTCCGCCTGCTGTGCGTGTGGGGCGCCACGAGCGTCGAGCGTTCGCGCGAGGCTTGGCCCATCCTGGACGAGGCCATCCAGTGCTACCACGGCGACCTTGAGTATCGCGACATGCTCGGTTGCCTGTACGAGTTTTGCCAGGGCGAGATCGACGCCGAGGTTGCCGAGAAGCTTGCGCTGCGCCTTAAGTTCGATGCCGAGAACGGTAAGGGCAGCTATCTTAAGGCCCGTTCGAGCGAGATTTGCGAAATGCTTGTTAAACGTTTTGGCCTGGATCTCTCCAAAAAGAAGAAGCGTGCTAGCGTAAAAAAATCTGACGACGCCGAAGACGAGGAGTAACAGATTATGGCGCACGATGTAGTCCTGATTCCCGGTGACGGTATCGGTCCCGAGATTACGCAGGCCATGCGCCGCGTGGTCGAGGCCACCGGTGTCCAGATCAACTGGAACGTCCAGGAGGCCGGTGCCGGCGTCATGGACGAGTTTGGCACGCCGCTGCCCCAACATGTGCTCGATGCGGTCGCCGAGACCAAGGTTGCCATCAAGGGCCCCATCACCACGCCGGTCGGCACGGGCTTCCGCAGCGTTAACGTCGCCCTGCGCAAGCACTTCGACCTGTACGCCTGCGTGCGCCCCTGCCTGTCGCAGCCGGGCGACGGCTCGCGCTTCCGCGACGTCGACCTGGTCATCGTGCGCGAGAACACCGAGGACCTCTACGCCGGCATCGAGTTCGATGAGGGCGCTGCCGAGGTCGAGGAGCTCTCGCAGCTTGTCGAGCGTTCGGGCCAAAAGACCTTCGCCGCCGATTCCGCGATCTCGATCAAGCCGATCTCCATCGCCAAGAGCCGCCGCATTGTGGAGTATGCCTTTGAGTATGCCCGCCGCTGCGGCCGCAAAAAGGTGACGGCCGTGCATAAGGCCAACATCATGAAGGCGACCGACGGCTTGTTCCTGCGCGTAGCGCGCGAGGTGGCCTCCAACTATCCCGATATCGAGTTCAACGACAAGATCGTCGACGCCACCTGCATGGGCCTGGTCCAGAACCCCAACGACTTCGATGTCTTGGTGCTGCCCAACCTGTACGGCGACATCGTGAGCGACCTGTGCGCCGGCCTGGTTGGTGGCCTGGGTATGGCTCCGGGTTCCAACATCGGTGCCGATTGCGCCATCTTTGAGGCAACGCACGGCTCCGCGCCCGATATCGCCGGTCAGGATATCGCCAACCCCACGGCCGAGATTCTCTCTGCTGCGATGATGCTCGATCACCTGGGCGAGAACGACGCCGCCAACCGCATTCGCGCCGCCGTCTCCGCCACGCTTGGCGAGGGCGAGCAGGTTACCGGTGACGTGCGCCGTGCTCAGACCGGCTCCGTCGAGGGGGCCGTGGGCACGCAGGCCTTTGCCGATGCCGTTATCGCGCACCTGGCCTAAGGTACGCACGCTGCAAACGCCTAAATAGTACTTAAGTGTTTGCGTATAACCTAAGAATGAATACGCCCGGCGCCTCGTCGGGCGTATTCTATTGGGGACTATGTTTCCTAACAAGGAGTAATTGATATGGGTCTGATTCAAAAGAAGGACGAGAAGGACGAGATCGACGGCATCCAGATCATCGAGCGCGGCGAAGGCCCCGACGGTGACGAGGACGAGAAGATCGACCTGGTCGCCGGCACGTCTGCCGAGCACATTGCCGCCGGCACGACGGCCGAGGAGGAGGATGCTCGCCTGGAGGCAAAGATCGCCGCGGACGCCGCCGACGAGAACCTCATGCCCGAGGAGCAGGACGAGGACGACTCCGATGCGGACGACCATGCATCCAAGCACAAGAAGACGATGATCGCCGCCTTTGTGGTCGCCATCGTGATTGCTGCGGTGGTCGGCTTCTTTATTGGCAATGGCGGCTTTGGCGGCAAGGGTGTCGGCTCGTCGACCCTGACCGAGGACCAGCTCGATTCGACCGTGGCAAGCTATAGCTACAACGGCAAGAAGAGCGATATCACCGCGCGCGAGGCTATCGAGAGCCAGTACAGCCTCGACACCGTCAAGGATAGCGATGGCAACTACACCGCTCCGTCTGCCGACGTTATCCTGTCCTATGTGCGCAACAAGATCCTGCTCGACGCTGCCGAGGACGAGGGCATTACCGTCTCTTCTAAGGAGATGAAGAAGTACGCCGAGGATTCCATCGGCACTTCGGACTACAAGACCATGGCCACGCAGTACGGCGTGTCCAAGGACCAGGCCAAGCAGATCGTCCGTCAGTCCGCGACGCTGCAAAAGCTCTACAAGAAGAAGGTGGGCGATAGCTCTGCAAGCATGCCGACCGCCCCGACCGAGCCTGCTGACGGCAACGAGGAGACCGCGAGCAAGGACTACGCCGACTACATCATCAAACTTGCCGGCGACGAGTGGGATAGCTCGAAGGGCACCTGGAAGGACGCCGACAGCACCTATGCTAAGGCCTTCGCCGACGATGCCTTTACCGCCGATAGCGCCACCTATAAGCAGGCCATGACTGCCTATTACACTGCTTACCAGCAGTATTCTTCGCAGGCTTCGAGCGCCAGCTCCAAGTGGACCGAGTATGCCAACGGCCTGTACGCCAAGGCCAACATCAGCATCTACGGCCTGTTTGCGTAAGATTTGCCCGAGCTACCGAGCGCGAAGCTGATATATCTGATTAAGCCCGCTAGAACGGATGTCGTTCTAGCGGGCTTATTGCGTTTAGGCGCTGGTGGCTAAATTATGTCTATTAATCTTTAAGTCCAAAGAGGTTATCGGCTTCATCGTCAGGCATATATTCCAGTACATCGCCCGGTTGGCAGTCGAGTGCCCGGCATATCGCGTCAAGAGTTGAAAAGCGCACGGCAGAAACCTTGCCCGTCTTGATGCGCGACATATTGACCTGGGAGATACCCACGCGTTCCGCAAGCTCTTTGGATGAAATCTTGCGTTCGGCAAGCATGCGGTCGAGCCGCAGAATAATCATGGATTCCCCCTAGAGCAACTCGTCATCTTGTTTTTGCAGGATACACCCGTACTGGAAGATGCTGGCAATCAGGCTAATAATTAGGCCTGCAAAGAGCATAGAGAGGTCGAGATGCTGCCCGCCAAGCGCATCCGTAAAGCTACCGCCAAATCCTGAGAGTATCAGCCCTGTGACTATGGCACCAAAAAGTTTCACGGCAGCGCCGCCGATAAGGAACAAATGTCCTATTTGACGTAGTATGCGGATGCATTCGAGGTCAAAGGGCCTGCCCGCCTTTTCAATGGCGGAGAAAAACCTGTATGCGCTTAGCGCGATGGCAAGCGCGAGGCATGCCATCATGGCGCTCCCTATGGCAGTATGACCGTCGTGCGCGACAAGCATAAGAGGAGTCTGTTCATTGGTGCCGACGAGAGCGAGAATTGGCCCTTCGCTAGCCTCAAGCTCTACGGATTGGAGACAGAACCCTTGGGAGAGGCTAGGCAATATGACTAGATCTTCGATTGCAATGACTGCGAGGAGTGCCAGAGCGAGCGCCACGATGGTGCAGATTGTGCCCCATTTGCAGTAGCGAGTGAGCTTCCTCAGTTTGGCTATTGCCTGTTCACGGTCGATGGCTTCATTCGATTTGGATACGTTCCAGCGGATCATAGCTCCTCCAACCAATGTCTTGGATGATACTTGTATCTTATATCATACTTAATGATAAACGATAAACAATTACAGATTAGAGTAAGTAATGTTTGTGAGACGAATAGCGAGAGCTATGGCATATTCAGGGAATGGGAGTTTGGAACGCGGGGGATGGACGAGTATTGAAATACCCTGCAACCGCGCAAGTGCTTCATCGAGTCTCCCCAATTCATCTAGGAAAAAGGCTGCAAACGATTGAAATTCTCCGGTGAACGGTCGAAAACTACCGTTCACCGATAATTTCTAAACTGGTTCTAACTGGTATTAAGTCAAAAAGACCAATTCACAAATCTTCACAATGACCTGCACTTTTTCTACACGCTATATTTAGCCACCCTGTGTTGTTTAGACACGAAAATAGTTGTGATCGATTGCCAAAGCATTTCGAAACGGTTTCAAAACTGCAGGTAGAAGTGTTAATGAGCGGTAAACGGTCGATTTATCACCGTGAACGGTGCAAAAACGTTTTACTGTATGAATCAGCGAAAGCGACCTCTTCTGGGGTGATATAGTGACAACAACACGTCACGTGGTTACTACCAGTTGAGAGACCACTGGTCTTCAAAGAACGCTTTCCAAGAAGCTTTAAGGGCGTCCGCCCGCTGGCTTCCGAAAACATCGGACTCAGATCGTACACACCTTCGGAAGGGAAATTTGAATGGTTGGCTTTATTCTTACCGGTCATGGACAGTTCGCACCCGGCCTCGCAAGCGCTATCGCTATGGTCGCCGGTGATCAGCCCGCTTTTACCGTCGTTCCTTTCGAGGGCGACCAGGCTGCTTCCTACGGTGAGGATCTCCGCGCCGCTATCACCGCCATGCGCGAGGAGTGCGATGGCGTGCTCGTCTTTACCGACCTGCTTGGTGGTACCCCGTTCAACCAGGCAATGATGATTGCCCAGGATGTCGACAACGTCGAGATTCTGACTGGCACGAACCTTCCCATGGTTATTGAGCTTCTGTTCCTCCGCGGCAACGCTACGCTCGCCGAGCTTGGCGAGCAGGCCGTGACCGTTGGCCAGACGGGCATCACCGCCCAGACGGTTGCCTCCGTCGCTGGTGCCGAGGAAGAGGATATCTTCGGTGACGAGGACGGCATCTAATGGCCGATTTCGGAGCCAGCGTCCTGAGCTCCTCGGTCGCTCTTTTAGGCCTGCTTGTCGTCATGGGCTTGATTTACACCATCTGGTCGCAAATCAACATGAAGAAGAAGCAGAAGTACTTCAAGGAGCTACACACCGAGCTCAAGCCGGGTCAGGAGGTTCTTTTCGCCGGCGGTATCTACGGAACCGTCAAAGGCATCGAAGGCGAGAAGGTCCAGATCAAAGTCCGATCCGGCGCCGTTGTAGATGTTTCGCGTTACGCGATTCAGGAGATCAAGTAACTGTCGTCAGCAAATAACGAAAGGAAGCTGATCAACATGGCAGAACCCAACATTCTTCTTACCCGCATCGATAACCGACTGGTCCATGGTCAGGTCGCTACCCAGTGGAACTCCACCTTGGGCTCCAACCTCATTCTCGTCGCCAACGACGATGTGTCGACCAACACCATGCGCCAGAACCTCATGAAGATGGCCGCTCCCGCCGGCGTCGCTACTCGTTTCTTCTCTCTGCAGAAGACCATCGACGTCATTGGCAAGGCGAGCCCGCGCCAGAAGATCTTCATCGTGGCCGAAACACCGGAAGACGTGCTTACGCTCGTCAAGGGCGGTGTGCCTATAAAGAAGGTAAACATCGGCAACATGCACATGTCGGAAGGAAAGCGCCAAGTCGCCACCTCCGTCGCAGTTAACGACGAGGATGTCGCTGCGTTTAAAGAGCTGCAGGAATTGGGGGTGGAGTTGGAGATCAGGCGCGTTCCGAGCACGCCTGTTGAGGACACGAGCAAGCTCTTCTCGTAATCCTCATGATCCACGTTGTCAGGAATGAAACCCTGACATTCTGTACGTGAAATCCAAAGTGCGTACATACATTTTGAAAGGAGGAGCAAGATGGAATACTCGATCATCCAGGTCGCTCTGGTCTTCATCGTCACGTTCGTCGCGGCAATCGACCAGTTCAACTTCCTCGAGTCTCTCTATCAGCCCATCGTCACCGGCGCCGTCATCGGTCTTATCCTTGGCGACCTCAACACCGGTCTTCTCGTGGGTGGTACCTATCAGCTCATGACGATCGGCAACATGCCGATCGGAGGCGCTCAGCCGCCTAACGCCGTCATCGGCGGCATCATGGCAGCCATTCTCGCTATCGCTACGGGCCTCGAGCCCAACGCGGCAGTCGGCCTTGCCATTCCGTTCGCTCTGCTTGGTCAGCTCGGCGTTACCCTGGTCTTCACGCTTATGTCGCCGCTCATGTCCTCTGCGGACAACATGGCTCACAACGCTGACACCAAGGGTATCGAGCGTCTGAACTACTTCGCCATGGCTCTGCTCGGCCTGATCTTCGCCGTCGTCGTCACCCTGTTCTTCATCGCTGGCGCCACCATCGGTCAGACCATCGCTTCCGCCATCCCGACTTGGCTGCAGACCGGTCTCTCCGCTGCAGGCGGCATGATGCGCTTCGTCGGCTTCGCCGTCCTGCTCAAGGTTATGATGAACCGCGATATGTGGGGCTTCTTCCTCATGGGCTTTGGCCTCGCGCTCATCACCGTTGCCAACGATTCTCTGGCAACCCCTGCTCTGCTCATCCTCGCTCTCATCGGCTTCGGCATCGCTTTCTGGGACTTCCAGCAGCAGACCGAGCTGAAGGGTGCAGCTGTTTCTGACGGAGGTGACTTCGAAGATGGCATCTAATGAGTATGTGATCCCAGAGCACTACGAGGATCTCACTCCTGCTCCGCAGCTCGACCAGAAGACCCTCAACAAGATGGCCTGGCGCTCCTGCTTCCTGCAGGCCTCGTTCAACTACGAGCGTATGCAGGCCGCCGGTTGGCTCTACTCCATCATCCCCGGTCTGGAGAAGATCCACACCAACAAGAACGACCTCGCGGCTTCCATGAGCCACAACCTGGAGTTCTTCAACACCCATCCGTTCCTTGTCACCTTTGTTATGGGCATCGTGCTTTCGCTCGAGCAGAACAAGGTTGACATCCCCACGATCCGCGCCGTCCGCGTCGCCGCAATGGGCCCGCTCGGTGGTATCGGTGACGCCCTGTTCTGGCTGACGCTTGTGCCTATCACGGCCGGCATCACCTCCAACATGGCCATCAACGGCAATGCCGCTGCGCCGATCATCTTCCTGGTGATCTTCAACGTCGTCCAGTTCGCTCTGCGCTTCTGGCTCATGAACTGGTCCTACAAGCTTGGCACCAGCGCTATTGACGCTCTGACCGCCAACATGCAGGCCTTCACGCGTGCCGCTTCCATCATGGGCGTCTTCGTCGTCGGTTGCCTGGTCGTCACCATGGGTGGCACCCAGATCAACCTCCAGATCCCCAATGGCACCACCCGTGGCCTCTCCGCTACTACCGTGATCGTCTCCGAGAAGGAGGCCGAGAACTTCACCGGTATGGAGGGCATCGATACCGAGACCGCTGAGGCCGGTACCATCGCCATGACCGATAAGGACGGCAACGCCCTTACCGCTTCCGATGCCGACGGCAACGCTGTCGAGTGCGGCGTCACCGATCTGGGCAACGGCATGGAGTCCGTTACCTACGGTACCGTCACCGAGGATCCGGTCAACTTCTCTGTTGCCGACACCCTCAACACCATCGTCCCCAAGCTCGTCCCGCTTATGCTTACGCTGCTGCTTTACTACATGTTCGCTAAGCACAGCTGGACCCCGACCAAGGGCATTCTCCTGCTCTTCGTCCTTGGCATCCTGGGCGCTGGCCCGCTTGGTCTCTGGCCGAGCATCTGGTAAGGCTCTAGCTTGAGGGGTGTGTCCCTACGCGGCTCACACCCCGACCCCTTAAGCCATGTGTATGTTAAAAGCCGCGTGCTCGAAAGAGCGCGCGGCTTTTGTTTTCTTGATGATTCGGGTGTGGCAGACAGATAATGCTTAACACCCTAGGTAGTTAGCCGAATTCGAGCAAAAGGGAGGTTAGGATGGCGATCGGAGCGCGTAAGCAACCGCTGTACGATCAGCTGGTCGATATTCTGACCGAAAAGATTGACCATGAATATCGCGCCGGTGACATGATTCCTTCCGAGCGCGAACTTTCGGAGCGCTATGGTCTCTCGCGCACTACGGTACGCCTGGCTCTGCAGGAACTGGAGCGTTTAGGACTGGTGGTTCGGCAGCACGGTCGCGGTACCTTTGTGACCGACCGTTCGGCAAAGGCAACCAATCTTATGCAGTCCTACAGCTTTACCGAGCAGATGCGCGCGATGGGTCGTGACCCCGAGACCACGATTCTCGAGTTTTGCGAGATGGAGGCCGATAAGAATCTGGCCGAGCATATGGGATTGCGTATCGGTGATCGCATTTTTAAGCTCAAGCGCCTTCGTTCTGCCGACAACATGCCCATGATGGTCGAACGCAGCTATCTACCGGTTCGTCAATTTCTGTCCCTAAAGCGACCGCTGCTGGAGCGTAAGCCGCTTTACGATGTGATTGAGCAAGACTTTCAGCAAAAAATACGTGTGGCCGAAGAGGAGTTCTATGCGAGCATAGCCCGTCCCACCGATGCCCACCTTTTGGAAATTGTCGAGGGCTCGCCTGTGCTCGATTTGGTTAGGACTACGTATAACGAGTCAAACGAGGTTGTGGAGTATACGCTCTCGGTTGCTCGTGCCGATCAGTTTAAATACAAGGTTTACCACCAGCGTAGCGACTAGTGTTGGCGTCGTTTCCATATGATGATTCTTTGTATTTAACTGGTTACTACCAGATAACCAACCGAAGTGTATAATTGCACGTCAGAGGATTACTTCTAGAGAGAGGTATTAGAAATGTTCGAGAAGAGTGTCGAGAAGCTCACCGAGCTCGGCGCCCAGATCACCACGGCCGAGATTGCTCAGCAGCCCGAGCTTTGGCGTGATACGCTCAACATCTATCGCGAGAACAAGGAGGCCATCGAGGCCTTTCTGGCCGAGGCTCGCGCTATGGGCGAGGGCCGTCTGTCCGTTGTCTTCACCGGTGCCGGTACGTCCGACTATGTTGGCGATACCTGCGCCCCGTATCTGCGTCACGCCGGCAACACTGATCTCTACGACTTTAAGCCCATCGCCACGACCGACATCGTGAGCGCCCCGCGCGACTTCCTGCGCGCTGAGGATCCCACGCTCGTGGTTTCCTTTGCCCGCTCTGGCAACAGCCCCGAGAGCCTTGCCGCCGTTGCCGTTGCCAAGGAGCTCGTCCACAACGTCAAGTTCCTCAACATCACCTGCGCGCCCGAGGGCAAGCTCGCCGTCGAGTCCGCCGATGATCCCAATGCGCTGACGCTGCTCATCCCGCGCGCCAACGACAAGGGCTTCGCCATGACCGGCTCCTACACCTGCATGACCCTGCTCTCTACTCTCATCTTTGACGAGGCTTCCGACGAGCAGAAGGCCGAGTGGGTCGAGACCATCGCCAAGATGGGCGAGGAGGTCATCGCTCGCGAGTCTGAGGTTGCCGACTACCTCGCTGGCGACTTCAACCGCGTGACCTACCTTGGCTCCGGCTCCTTTGGCGGCCTTGCTCAGGAGAGCCAGCTCAAGATCCTCGAGCTTGCTCATGGCCTGGTTGCCACTTCCTACGACACCTCCATGGGCTATCGTCACGGACCTAAGTCCTTCGTCGACGATAAGACGCTCGTCTTCGTATTCGTCAACAACGACGCCTACACCCGTCAGTACGACATCGACATCCTCAACGAGATCGGTGGCGACGATATTGCTCAGCACACCGTTGCCGTTCAGCAGGATGGCGCTACTGTCTACGAGGGTGAGTCCTTCACCTTTAAGGGCTATGAGGCACTCCCCGAGGGTTACCTTGCTCTGCCGTTCGTGATGTTTGCCCAGGCAATCAGCCTGCTCAACTCCGTGCGCGTGGGCAACACGCCCGATACGCCGAGCCCCACCGGCACGGTCAACCGCGTGGTCAAGGGCGTGACGATTCACCCCTTCACCGCTTAATCGCGTCCCCCCTGTAAGGGCGCCCGTCCGCTCATAACGGCGGGCGGGCGCTTTTTGTTTTACGTGAGCTGGGTATAAGCATCACCACAGTCAACTGCTTTAGAAGCAAGGAGTGCATATGAGCACGTACGCAATTAAGGCTGACAAGTTCTTCTTGCCGGCAGGCCCGCAACTGGGCGGCTATCTTATGGTCGAGGATGGCGTCTTTGGCGCCTGGCAGGCCGACGAGCCCTCTTGCGAGATTAAGGATTACACGGGATCGTGGATCGCACCGGGTATGGTCGACACCCACATCCATGGCTTCTATAACCACTCGACTACCGATAACGATCCCGAGGGCATCGATATCAGCTCGACCGAGCTCGCCCGTCGCGGCACCACCAGCTGGCTGCCCACGACGTTCACCGATGGCGTCGAGCAGATTAAGGACGCCTGCGCCGCCATCGCCCAGGCGGACGAGGGTCGCGGCCCCGACTTCTGCGGTGCTCGCATTCAGGGCATCTACCTGGAGGGCCCTTTCTTTACCATGAAGCACGTGGGCGCGCAGAACCCCGCTTATCTGATCGACCCCTCCGAGGAGGTCTTCGATCAGTGGCAGGAGGCTGCGGGCGGTCGCATCGTTAAGAGCGCCATGGCGGCCGAGCGCGACGGTGCCGCTGCTTATGCGGCTGCTCTGAACGCCAAGGGTGTGGTGACCAGCATCGGTCACTCCGACGCCACCTACGATGAGTGCATCGCCGCCATCAACGCCGGTGCCAGCTGCTTTACGCATACCTATAACGGCCAGCGCGGGCTGCATCACCGCGAGCCCGGTGTCGTGGGTGCAGCCATGTCCACGCCCGAGACCTACGCCGAGATCATCTGTGACGGCAAGCACGTAAACCCTGCCGCCATCAAGGCGCTGCTGCAGGCAAAGGGCTGGCAGCATACGGTGCTCATCACCGACTGCCTTGGCTGCGGCGGCATGCCCGAGGGCAGCTACACCAGTGGCGGCATGGACGTCATCATGAAGGACAACCTGTGCTGGCTCGCCGATGGCAAGAGCATTGCCGGCTCTGTGCTCACGCTTGCCCAGGGCGTCAAGAACGTTGTCGACTGGGGCATCGCCAGCGCCGATATCGCCATTCGTATGGCAACCGAGGTGCCGGCGCGCTCTGCGCACATCGAGGGTAAGTGCGGCAGCATCATGCCGGGTCGCGACGCCGACTTTGTCGTCTTCGACCATGAGCTCACCCTCGTCGAGACGTATGTTGGCGGCCAGAGCGTCGGCAACGCCTTTACCGAGTAACGATAGAAAAAGACGGCGGGCCCGAATCTGCTCGGACCCGCCGTATGGGTTAAACGCTCAAAAGCACCTTTACAGTTACAGCTTGTTAGCGATCTTCTTTGCCGTGCGCTTGACGCCGGCCACAAGACCTCCTGCAGGATGCTCCTTCTCGTAGGCTAGACGCTTCTCGCGCTTGGCGTACTCTTCGACGATGATGTCGCCATACTCGTCTTCGATCTTGTCGAAGAAATCGACGGCGCCCTTAATTTCCTCAGCGGTCGGGTGTCCCTTTTGGACACCGCCGGTGAGTTTGAACGGCCCCCACGTATCAAAGCCGGGGCAGCCGTAGACACCCATAAAGATGGCCTGCCTCATGCGGCAGATGCCATCGATATCCTTGCCGTACCACTTGTTTTTGCCACCGTAGGTCATAAGGCCAAACACCTTGTCCTGCGGCTGCAGCACATTGGTGAGCACGCGTGCCATATCTTTGTCGATCTCGGAGTAATAGATGCCCGTGGCAACGCCGATCAGATGATATTCGTGCAGGTTGGGGTACTCGTTTTTACCGAGTGACTTCACGTCGAGGGTATCGATTTCGGGGTGCGCCTCGACGATGGCGTCCACGAGCTTTTTCGTATTGCCGTGGTGGCGCGAGGCATAAAGGATGATGGTTCGCATAAGAAGGCCTTTCAGCTGTAATTGCATCAATGTCTGTATGGTACCCCGTTGTATGGCTGGGAAACCGGACGCATCGATGAACGTGCGGGTTTGTCCTTTGGTCAGGGCCGAGACGGGTACTTGCGAGCAAAAAGCAGTTGTCCGAAAGGATGGATAATGGAATACGCTCTTTCCAACGATTCGATTTCTATCAAGGTTTCCACGGCCGGCGGCTCGTTTACCTCGATTGAGGCTAACGGACGCGAGTATTTGTGGCAGGGTGACCCCGCAGTGTGGTCCGGTCAGGCGCCGGTCTGCTTTCCGATTTGCGGAGGCCTGCGCGACGGTAACGCCATGACGTTTGCCGGGCATCATGTGAAGCTCGCCCGCCACGGCTTTGCGCGTAAGCAGGAGTGGAAGCTGTTGAGCCAAAGCGCAAACGAGCTGGCTATGTGCCTGGCATCCGAGGATAACGCCGCGCTGCTGAGCGATTATCCGTATCCGTTTAAGCTTGTCGCCCGCTATACGCTCGAGGACGCCACTGTGCGCGTCGCCTATGAGGTTACCAACGAGGGCACCGAGGACATGCCGTTCTTTATCGGTGGACATCCCGGCTTTAGGTGTCCGCTCGATGAGGGCGAGGCCTATACGGACTACGAGTTGCGCTTTGAGAAGGACGAGGCTGCGGAGCTTTGCACCGCCGTGCCCTCGACCGGATTGATTGATGTAGCTAATCGTTCAAAGAACCCCATGGTGGGAAAGACGCTGCCCCTGTCGCATGAGCTCTTCGATTTTGCGGAGACCATCTTTGACGTGCTTGAGAGCCGTCAGGTCACGCTTTCCAAGAAGGGCGAGGACAAGGGCGTCCGCCTGAGCTTCGAGGGCTTCCCGTATCTCATTGTGTGGAGCAAGCCCGAGGGCGATTTTGTGGCAGTTGAACCCTGGGGCGGCCTTTCGACCTGCTCCGATGAGGACGACGTGCTTGAGCACAAGCGTGGCTGCCTTATCGCCAAGCCCAAAGAAACCATCGTACGCTCGTTCACAATCGAGATTCTGTAGTCGCATGTAGCCAATTCGTTTTGCAAGGCATAAGGAGCCTGCGAGATAAGGAGCTAGAAATGATCCTCACCGTTACGATGAACCCGTCCGTCGATACGCGCTATCAGCTCGATGAGCTCGTCATCGACGACGTCAACCGCGTGACGCCCGAAAAGACCGCCGGCGGCAAGGGCCTCAACGTGGCCCGCGTCCTGGGCCAGCTGGGCGACGACGTTGTGGCAACCGGCCTGCTTGGTGGTCATATGGGCGCCTATATGGCCGAACTCATGGACGCCAATGGCATTAAGAATGATTTTGTGCCCATCAAGGGCGAGACTCGTATTTGCCTCAACATCCTCCACGCCGGCAACCAGACCGAGCTGCTCGAGAGCGGTCCGACGATTGCCCCCGAGGAGCTCGATGCCTTTACCGCCAAGTTTGCCGAGCTTGCGAGCAAGGCCGATGTCGTTACCATCTCGGGTTCGCTGCCCCGCGGCGTCGAGGCAGACTACTATGCCAAGATCACGGGCATTGCCGAGAATGCCGGCGCCAAGGTGCTGCTCGATACCTCGGGTGCTTCGCTCGAGGCCGCCCTTAAGTCCGAAATTAAGCCCGAGCTGGTCAAGCCTAACCTGACCGAGATCAACGGCCTTCTGGGCACGAGCTTTACCACCGACGATGTGGACGAGCTCCGCGCCGCGCTCGCCTCTGACGCCCGCTTCTCCGATATCCCCTGGGTCGTCGTATCCATGGGCGCTGCCGGCTCCGTGGGCTTCCACAATGGCCGTGCGTTCCGCGCGAAGACGCCCGATATCCCCGCCGTTAACGCTACGGGCTCTGGCGATTCGACCATTGCCGGCTTCGCACATGCGATTGCTGCTGGCGCGGATGACGAGACGGTCCTGCGTACCGCCAACACCTGCGGCAAGCTCAATGCCATGGATCCCATGACTGGCCACTTGGTTATGGATCGTTGGGACGAGGTTTACAACGGCGTTGTCGTGACCGAGCTGTAAGAGCATGGGCGTCGGCCCCGGCATCGCTTGCTTGCTTGTGGTTAGGGCCGATGACAAGTGCGGTAGCATTATGCCGGGGCGCGACGCCGACTTTGTCGTGTTCAATCCCGACCTTAGCCTGGTCGAGACGTATGTGGGTGGCAACAGCGTCGGTAACGTGTTTGCCGAGTAGCCGCCAAAGAAACGATCCGAGAGGGGATTTAGATGATTTACGGTGCACTGGGCGATATCGAGGAATACCGCGGAATGCTCAAGGGCCTCGACGTGCTGATTGACTGGCTCGAGGAGAACGACCCGGCGGAGCTCGAGGTCGGCAGCCATCCGATTCTGGGCGACAAGGTCTTTGCGAACGTCATGGCTCCCACGACGCGTCCCGAGGACGAGGCTCACTATGAGACGCATCAGCGCTATCACGACCTGCAGATTGACGTCGAGGGTCGCGAGGCCTTTAAGGTCGCTACGGGTAGCCTGACGCTGGTCCAGGAGTTTGACGAGAAGGACGACTACGATTTGGTCGATTCCGACGCTTCAATCGCCGGCGATCTTGCCGACGACAAGTTCGCGCTGTTCGTTGCCGGTGAGCCTCACATGCCCACGCTCGAGTTCCCGGGCGATGGCGCACAGCCGGTCAAGAAGATTTGCTTTAAGCTGCTTGCCGACGCCTACTGGCAGGAGTAACGGGCTGCTCGGCTGAGCTGTTCGTCTGATGGCGTGATTCCCCTAGGGAAATCACGCTAGGACCCCGCCAAACGGGTTTTCCCTAGGGAAATCACGTTTGGCGGGGTTTTCTGTTTTTGAATAGGGAAGCCTCATTTATTTGCGAAGAACATCGGCTAGCCGCAGGATTGAAATCATCGACCGATAAGTGAGTTCCACTTTTTCGCCCGCAAGCAGTCGTTTCGAGCCAATCTCATCTAGCCCCACAAGCCGAGAAAACAGCGGGCCGCTCATCGTGCCATCGTCAATTGACTCCCTTATGGTCTTCAAAACGTCCGTATCATGAAGCGATGCCGAGCTGTAGGGGGCAACACGAGCGGAACTCTCAATTAACGACGAGACAAAAGGATGGAGATGCTTTGGACATAGTCCATCAAACACCACATCCCCATTGTCGTTCGAGCCGACCAGGCGCCAAGTATAATGATCGACCCAGTCATCTCCGTCATATATGGCGTCCATGAGCAACTTCCCGTCTAGAGAGAGAAACCTATTTGGACATCGGGGCGCAAGACCGCAATCCATATCGGACCTGCAGCAGCTCCAACCCAACGCACCACTTAGGTTCCCTTTCGTACATGTGTATCAATCTGCCCCGAAATGCCGGCGAATGCAATTCCAGACCCGTTTGTCGGATAGCAATCGACGTATTTTTGTTTTCCGCTCACAACCTTGTATGGATAAATCGTTCCAGCAAAAGAGAAGGGATCGTTCGCAATTTTGTCCGGAAGAACTTGCCACCTCAAAATCCCGCTACCAATATGGTCAAGCTTGACCGTTCCGCCGTCCCCCTCAAAGTGGCAAGGGGATTTACCCCAGACTGAGAGTCGGCATCGCCCTCCTTAGCAGTTATCAGCAGGCTGCCCGTATAAGACTGCTAAGGCTCACCTTCAGGACAGGCAGCCTTGGCCCAAGAAGGGCCACTCAGGCAGAACAGTCCGAGCAGCATCAATACCAGCAAAAGAAAACCCTTAGTTCTTTTCATCTATATCGCCAATATCTCTCGACATTTGTATATTGTGACTATTTTAGATCTATATGGCCAATTTGAGCCCTCACCATGGCAATTGTTGCAGCTGGGTTTCTTTTCATTAAGATTTCACTTTGGTAAATCCCCGCCCCTAAGCATTAAACCCGAAGTCCACCGAGTGGGCCGCCGTTGACGTGGCGATGTTTGGATTGGCGCGCACGCACTCAAAATCGGCAACAAAAAAGCCGCCCGAAGGCGGCTATCTTGTGTAATGGAGCCAGCGACCGGGCTCGAACCGGTGACCCCCGCTTTACGAGAGCGGTGCTCTACCAACTGAGCTACGCTGGCGGCCATATGATGACGCAACTGAGGCATCAACGGGTGTCTATGATACGGGACATCGCACATCCGCGCAAGTGTTCTGACGGCTTTTCTCACTTTAAATGCACTAAATGCACTAATATTAGAGGCGTGATGTCTGCAGTGCCCATTTGTTACTTGACCTGCTGTTGAGTTGGTGGCCGACGTCCCGCTCGTATGGGTCTCAAACAGAATGGGGCAGCCATGGCTCAACCCAAGATTCTTCTTACACGTATCGATGACCGGTTTATTTACGGGCAAGACGTTGAGCTGTGGAACGAAGCCGTGGGCTCCAACCTTGTTCTGATCGTCAACGATGAGATCGCGGCGGATTCGCGCCATTGGGCACCTATGAGGGTGGCGGCGCCAGAAGGCGTCTGGACGCGGTTTTTCTCGGTGCAAAGGGCTATCGACATCATTCATACCGCAACGCCGCGTCAATGGATTCTGGTCATGGTAGCCTCACCTGCCGACGCGCTCGCGCTGGTTAAGGGTGGTGTGCCGATCACCAAGATTAGCATCGGCCATATGCAGGCAGGGGAGGGCAAGCGTCCTGTGACGCCCGCGGTTGCCATTGACGATGCAGACGTCGCCGCCCTCAAAGAACTCCAAGCGCTCGGCATAGAGCTGGAAATCCGTTATCTCCCCAGCTCCGACCCAGATCCTATCGAGAACCTGCTCGCGTGATTCCTTGGGGACGGAGGAAAACGGATCGTATTTTCCCGTGGAGGAGCGGCGAGATGCCCTCGGCCAGGAATTGGGGCCATCTACTACTTTTGGTCGCTTACCTCGAACAACGATGAAAATCTCAATATTAAAACCGCAGGTAGCGAACGTGCGATTTTTGAAAATAGGGGCGTATGGTCAGGGGTGCGGGAGTAAAAGCAGTAGATGGGCGCAATCTGTAGCGCGCCGATTTCAGGCATGTTGGCGCATGTGTCGGAGCTATGAAAAGAGTGTCCCTTTCGACTAGTCTTTTAGAACGTCAATGACTGCACCACAGCTTAAGCCGTTCGCAAAAACGGCTCCTAAATCTGTTTCGTTAATTGAATTGCGTAAATATGGTTAATCAGATAACCGAAATTTGGTTAAATGTAAACTGTAAATTTGGTTAAACGCGCTGATAAACAATGGTGAAAAATATGCCAAAAAAGTACTACACTCGAATTATCGAAAATGAGCTCGACCAGATGCTAGGGATATTCGGTGCCGTTCTCATCGAAGGACCGAAATGGTGTGGAAAGACAACCACGGCCGGGACCCGTGCGGCGTCCAGGCTCCTTCTCATGGATCCGTCGCGCAACTTCGAGAATCGCTTGCGTGCCGAGACGGACCCGGCACTTGCCGTTGCAGGCGAGGTGCCGCGGCTGATCGATGAATGGCAGGAGGTTCCGAAACTTTGGGACGCGGCGCGGTTTGAGTGCGACAATCGCGGCGGCGAGCCTGGCCAGTTCATATTTACGGGGTCGGCGACGCCGCGAGACAATGAACGGCCGATGCACAGTGGCGCTGGAAGGTTCGCTAAATTGCGCATGGATACCATGACGCTTTTCGAGCTTGGGAAATCCAGCGGTGCGGTTAAGCTGTCGGGCATTATTTCTGGCGAAAAGTTCAATGGCGCTTTCGGATCGTTGGATTCTGCCTCGATTGCCGAGTGCGTTGTCCGTGGCGGATGGCCCGCGGCGGTCGGTCGCGATGCGCTGGCTGCGTCGGCGATGGCGAAACGTTACATCGGCATAGTCGCCGAAGAAGATTTGTCTCGTGTTGATGGCTCTCGACGCGATCCCGAAAAGGTCAAAGCCGTCATCGAATCGCTTGCGCGAAATGAATCCACTTTGGCGACACTCAAGACGCTCGTAGCCGATCTTGGCGGAGAGGTGTCGAGACAGACGGCGGCATCATATATATCTCTTCTTGCTCGGGTTAGTTTCGTTCGCGATATTCCCGCGTGGAACCCTGCAATGAGATCTCCGGTGCATTTAAGAGACTCAAAGAAGCATCACCTCGCCGACCCGTCGCTGGCGGCCGCTGCGCTCGGGGCGACTCCGGAGACCTTGCTGCTAGATTTCAAGACGCTCGGACTACTTTTTGAATCGCTGGCACTCCATGATTTGTGGGTTTATGCGCGAGCAAACGGAATGAGCCTCTATCACTATCATGATTCTCGCGATCTAGAAGTCGATGCGGTCATTGCGGCTCCCGGCGGAACGTGGATTCCGGTCGAAGTTAAACTCAGCTCTGCTCAAATCGAAGAGGCGTCTGACAGCCTTGTTGCTGTCGAGAAGCGCATGGTTGCCGCCGGAAACAACCCGCCGGTTTCGAAAGTCGTGATCATCGGGTTTGGTTCGCAAGCCTATGTTACCGAGCGTGGCGTCCAAGTTGTTCCGCTGGATGTTCTCGCGCCGTAACGCGACGGTCGAAGCGGGACGGACGCCACCATTGCGCGCGAGGACACGGCATCATCGATGATGCGGCGGCCACATTCGGCAAAGAGTGTCCCCAACGACTAGTCGTTTAGGAACGCCCCCAATGACTAGGTAGAAAAACGCCCGTCGGCGGTGGTGCCGGCGGGCGCTGCTGTGCGATATGTCGCGTTGTGGGCTTAATGCCTCATAAAGTGGTACTCGATCACATTGCTGTAGGGGTGACCCGGGCCCACAATGCCCTGCGGGAACAGCGGCTGGTGCGGCGTGTCGGGGTACATCTCTGCCTCGAGGGCAAAGCCGGCGCCCCAGCCATAGTTGGCATCGTCCTTGGCGTGCTCGTCACCCAGCCAGTTGCCGGTGTAGAGCTGCACGCCCGGGGCGGTGGTGTAGTAGTCCAGCTCACGGCCGGTCCACATCTCCTCGACGTGCATCGCGCGGCGCAGATTACGGCCGTACTGATAGCCATCGATGCACAGACAGTGATCGTAGCCACGGGCGTGCTTAATCTGCGGATCGTCGGCCTCCATGCCAGGCGCGACGGGGCGCAGCTCGCGAAAGTCAAACGGCGTGCCCTCGACCGGAGCGATCTCGCCGGTGGGGATGCTCTGCTCGTTGATGGGCAGGTAGTGGGCAGCGTTGGCAACAAAGAAGTGCTCACAGTCCATGCCGGCGTTATGACCGGCAAGGTTAAAGTACGTGTGGTTGGTCATGGACACGTAGGTGGCGCGGTCGCTCTCGCAGCCATACTCGATACGGAAACGTCCGGTGCGTGTAACGGTAAACACGGCCGTAAAGGTGCGGTTGCCGGGGAGACCCAGCTCGCCATCCTCAAGCGAGGTGGTCATGCGCACGGCGTTGTGGACCTCGTCGAGCTCAACATCCCACACGCGCTTGTGCAGGCCGTGCTCAAGATCGCTGTGCAGGTTGTTGACACCTTCGTTGGCCGGCATATGCCAGTCCGTGCCGGCGATGGTGATCGTGGCGCCCGCGATGCGGTTTGCCACGGGGCCGATGGTCGCGCCAAAGCAGGCGGGGTTGTCAAAGTAATCCTCGAGCTTATCGAAGCCCAGCACCACATCACGCACGTTGCCGGGGATGTCGGGCACGTCGATGCCCAGCACGGTGGCGCCATAGTCCATAATGCGAACGCAGATCTCGGGCCCGTTGAGGGTGTAGCGATGAACGGGGGTACCGCACGGCGCGGTGCCGAAAAGCTCGGAAGTGATCATTTAGTTCCTAACATCGAGGTATTTCGGACAAACTGTAGCGCGAACAGGCAAGATTATCACTACACCCCACTAAAGCAGGGGGTATTTTTCTCAAAAAAGTGATGATTAGGGCTGCGTGGGCGTTCATTTTTGACGCGTACGAGTCTGATACAATTTGTTCGTTACTGTTTGAATGATATGCGCGCAGAGAACGGCGAGGATTCATCGTGATTAAGGCAGAGCGACAGGATAAGGTTCGTCAGCTGCTCGAGGAGCAGGGCACGGTCTCGGTCAAGGAGATTTCGGATGCGCTGGGCGTTTCGGACATGACGATTCGCCGCGACCTCGAAGAACTTGCGAGTCTGGGTGAGATCGAGCGCGTGCACGGCGGCGCCCGCAGTGCGCAGGGTCGTCCCCACGCTATGTTGCGCCATGAGTATTCGCACAGCGAAAAGCGCACCAAGCATGCCGAGGAAAAACTGCAGATCGCACGCCGTGCTGTGGAGCTTATCGAGGAGGGCTCTACTATCTTTTTGGGCACGGGCACCACGGTTGAGCAGATGGCCTCGATGCTGCCGACGTTTCGCCTGCGCATTGTGACCAATTCGCTTTCGGTGTTTAACCTGCTCGAGGCGCGCGAAGACTGCGAGCTGTGCCTCGTGGGCGGTATGTACCGTCGCCGCACCGCCGCTTTTGTGGGACCGACGGCCGAGGATACCCTGCGTGCGCTGGGCATCGATGCGGCGTTTATCGGCGCCAACGGCATTCTGGATGGCGACGTGTCTACGTCCAACATGGACGAGGGCCGTATCCAGCAGCTCGCTTTTAGCAAGGCCGACTCGCGCTATCTGATCGCCGACTCCAGCAAGATCGGCAAGCGCGACTTCTACACCTTCTGCCGCCTGGACAGCCTGGATGCCGTGGTGTGCGAGCCGGGTATCTCGGTCGAGGACCGCGCCGCCATCGAGGAGCACACGCAGGTCATCTGCTAGCTAACGCCGCAGACGATACTTCTGTCCTCTGCCGGCGCGGGGATTATCGCTTCACAATGACGCGCAGAATGATATGCATATGCGCTCGGGCCAGGTATTCAGCTTGTGGGCTAGACCAGGCGGGCGTAGTTCTGTGACTGATGAAAGATGTGGGCGATATAGATTGTTTCGTGCTCAAACTTGTATAGACACACGTAGTTGTTGACGGGAAACGATCGGTAATTACGTGCCGCTAGCTCTTGCATGTGCGAGAGGGGACGTAAAAGCGGCTGCTCGCGAAGCAGATCAAGCTGATATTCAAACTCAGCGACAAAATTGCCCGCTGCACGCGGATTCTTGAGGATTTGAGCAAGGTATCCGACAATACTCTCGTACTCATATCGTGCGCTTTTGAGGATTACGACGTTATAGGTCATATTTGTCTCGTATCGAAGCCGCGAAGGATTCGTAGTCGCTGTAGTCGCCTTGCGATATTTCGTCTTCTGCCAACATCATACGAGACAGCAGTTTTGCCTTGGCGATTTCTTCTTGCATGAGGCGATACTGGTCGCTGCTGATGCAGTGCATGGCCTCGTAGCCGTTCTTAGTTACGGTGACGTCGCGCTCAGACTCAACAAGCGTGGTGAATGCAGCAGTGTCCTTCATATCTCGGACGGGCACACAAGCTGACATGGGTACCTCCTTTGCGTCGGGACACAATTGTACCACGGTATGTTAAAACGTCGGCGTCGTTGGATTATCTCAATCTGTAACAGTTGGGAGTAGAAAACCGGGTTAGATGTTACAGATCGAGATATTCTGCTTCGGGCTACCCGTTTGTCTCGATCTGTAACAGGTAGGGCCGAAAACCCCTGCTAGATGTTACAGATTGAGACAAACGGCCTGTTCGGACCGAGCCAAAATAAAAAAGGCCGCATGCGAACCCGCGGAGGGATTCGCATGCGGCCGACAGGGGGTATGCGGTGGAAACTAGGCCATGAGCAGGCCGGTCTCTGCGACGTTCTTGTACCAGTACGCGCTCGCCTTGGGATAGCGCTTCTGGGTCTCAAAGTCGATGTAGAACAGACCATAGCGCTTGTTGTAGCCGTTGGTCCAGGAGAACTGATCCTGCAGCGACCACACAAAGTAGCCGTCGACGTTCACGCCGCCGTCGATTGCCTTGAGGATCCACGCGAGATGCTGGCGCATGTAGTCGATACGAGGGGCGTCGTCGATAAAGCCGTCCTCGAAGTCGTCCTTATAGCCCATGCCGTTCTCGGTGATGTAGATCTTCTTGTAGTTGGGGTAATCGTTTTTAATGCGGAGCAGCAGATCGTACAAGCCCTCAGGATAGATGATCCAGTCCCAATCGGTGGTGGGAACGCCTTCGCGCACGCATGACTCGCCCACGCCCTTGAGGAACCAGCGCGAGGAGCCCTTGTCGCCGGTGCCATTGTGGTTGATGTCGTTTTCGCCCTCGGCGGCACGCAGGAACTGGCACTTGTAGGTGTTGACGCCCAGGCAATCGTTGTAGGGGAGCGCGGCGGTCAGCGCGGCGATGTCCTCATCGCGGACGTCGAGCTCGCCGCCGGCGATATGGGCCAGCTTGGTCGCAGCCTCCATGGTGTCGGCTGCATAGTGGCCGCGGAAGGTGGCGTCGAGTACCCAGCGGTTGTTGATGACGTCGGCCATGCGAGCTGCCTCACAGTCGGCAGCGCTGTTGGGGTTGAGGGGATACTTGGGCTCCAGGTTCTGGACGATGCCGATCTCGCCCTCAAAGCCGCCCTCATGGAAGGCGACGACAGCCTTGGCGTGGGCCACCATCATGTTGTGCATGAGCTGGAAGGCCTTGTCCAAGCGATACTTCTCGCCGTGCGGCCAGTTGCCGACGATAAAGCTGCCCTCGGCGGTCGCGGGAATCTCGTTAAAGGTAAACCAGTGCTTGACCTCGGTGAACTCGGCAAAGCAGAACTTGGCGTACTCGACGAAGGCATCGATGGTCGTGCGCGTCAGGAAGCCCTCGCCGCCGTCCTGATAAAAGGCCTCGGGCGTATCGAAGTGATCGAGCGTGACATAGGGGATAACGCCGGCATTGTTGCAGGTGGCAAAGAGCTCGTGATAGAAGGCGACGCCCTCGGGGTTGATCTCGCCAGTGCCGTTGGGGAAGATGCGGCTCCAGGCGATGGAGACACGGATGCCGTTGATGCCGAAGCGCTGGCACAGGTCGATATCGACCGGATATTTGTTGTAGAAGTCGCTTGCAGGATCGGGGGAGAAGCGACCCTGAGCAGCCAGGAAATCGTCCCAGGGCACTTTGCCCTTGCCGTGTGTACGGGTCTCGCCTTCAACCTGGTAAGCAGCGGTGGCGCCGCCAAACACAAAGCCGTCGGGGAACTGCATGGGGTTGGTCATGAGTCATCCTTTCTGTGGGATACGAATAGGGAGAGGTGCCCGAACTGGGGATTCGGGCACCAACAGAGGGAGGTAACTAGTCGAGGTTCTCGCGGAGCCACTTGATGGCGCCAGCGGGGTCACGGGTAAGGTCGATATATTCCTTACCGCGCGGGGCGAGCAGCTTAATGCCCAGACGATCGGTGTCGGCCTTCATGTCGTTGTAGTAGCTACGGACCTGCGGGGCAAGCACGATAACGTCGTACTGATCCATGATGGCAGTGTGCTGACCATAGGCGCCTGCGGAGGAAGCAATATTCTCTCCGGTCTGTGCGGCACCTTCCTTGATGGCGTTGGCAAGCATGGCAGAGGTGCCGGCGCCGGCGCACAGGACGAGGACCTTCAGGCCGTCGACATCCTTCTTGGCGGATGCGTCGGCGGCAGGCTCGGGCTGATCGGCGACAGGCTTGCTGTCGGTGGCAGCGGCGGTCGTCTCGACGGAAGCGGTAGTCTGCTCGACAGCGGGCGCAGAGGCGTTGGGGGCGATGACGGCAGCACCATCGGACTCAAGACCCAGCTCGGCGGCGCGCTCGGCCTCCTGGTCGCAGAGCAGCTTATCGTATGCCTTCAAGAACGGCAGGTAGATGATGGCGTCCAGCAAGATGATGATCGCGACAAATACCAGGGCAATAAGCTGGAAGTTCGTGGTGATGAAGATGCCGATGGGGGCAGGGGTAGCCCAAGGCACCACGAAGGAGAAGCCGTTCATGCCCACGTTATCGATAAAGAACTTGGCAACACTCACGTTGACGCAGCCGGCGGCAACAAAGGGGATGAGCATGTAGGGGTTAAGGATCATCGGCGCGCCAAAGAGCAGCGGTTCGTTGACGGCGAAGGCAACAGGAACGATCGAGGCCTTGCCGACGGCTTTGAGCTGCTTGGATTTCATAAAGAGAATCAGCAGAAGCGGCACGATGAACGTGGCGCCGGTGCCGCCGAACTCACCCACGAGCGACATGTTAAAGGTGAGGGAGTGGGCGGGGTGGCCGCCTGCCAGCAGAACCTGCAGGTTTTCGGCCTGGTTGGCAAGACGGATGGGGTCGATGCCCGGCTGGACGATCGAGGGGCCGTGGACGCCGATGAACCAGAAGAACGCGGTGGCTGCCTGGATAAGGATAAGGCCAGGATAGGTTTCTGCAGCGGTGAAGAGCGGGGAGAGCAGTTTGATAAGCAGCTCGGAGAACGGAACGCCCATGAGGTTGCGCACGACGACATCGATGATGCCGCAGATGATGACGGCGCCGCCAAAGGGGATGATGTCGCGGAAGTTCTGAGCGATGGCGCCCGGAACCTCCTTGGGCAGCTTAATGGTCAAATCGCGCGAAACGCAGAATTTATAGACCCACACGGTAATGAACGCGGCGATATAGGCCGAGAACAGACCGCGCGTGCCCATGCTGGTGCAATCGAAGACCGAAAGTTCGGAGCCGTTGAACTTGGTGGTGAACTGCGTGACTGCGAGCAGCAGCATGCTGCACTGGGCGGCCACCATGGTGGAACCGTCGTTGAGCACTTTGCCGGCGGGCATACGACGGTTCATGGATGCCGTGAAGTTCTTGGCGGTGGTGCCGGCAACCATGATGCCCATGACGCCCATGGTGAAGTTGTAGAGCTTGTTGCACCAGTCGATGAGCGGCTGGGGCAGCGTGATGCCGACTACGCCGGGAAGGGTGGCAATGAGCAGAAAGATCGAAGAGGTGAGGACAATGGGCATGCACCCAAGGAATCCGTCCTTGATGGCCTGGAGGTATATGTTCCTCGAGATCTTCTCAAAGAACGGCTGATGCTTTTCGAGCATCTTTACGATGGCGTCCATAGAGCTCCTTTGCTACTTGATGCGCGATGCATGTGGATGGAACTGGTCGTCGATGGATGGTCAGGACTGCCCGGAAACCTTCCTGTTTAAGGAAGGCATTGCGAAATGACAACGTTGTCATTTCGTTAATGACAACGTAAGACATTTTTGGAAGAGCAACAAGGATATACGGGTGAGTGGTCGATATTGTTCGGTAAACGGTTGATTTATCAGTCAGGCAGGTAGTGTATGCTAGAACGCAAAAACAAGCGATGTAAAACCGACTGGAGAAGCAGTGGCAACGATGGACAAGAAAAATGTCTCAATGAATGATGTGGCGATTGCCGCTGGTGTTTCTCTCAAGACGGTTTCGCGCGTGATTAACGAGCCCGATAGCGTGCGAGAGTCGACACGCGATAAGGTTCATTCGGCCATGGAGGCGCTCGGGTTTCGAGCCAACTTTGCCGCGCGTTCGCTCAAGTTGGGCCGTTACGGGTGCATCGGCGTCGTGCTGTTCCACTTGTCGGGCGGTGCCGTGGACATGATCGACGGTATCGCCGATGCCGCCGAAGAACGCGGCTTTGCGCTCACGATGATTAAGAAGCGCGCAGGGGAAAAGATGACCCTTGCCGATGCGGCGCGTAGGATGTCGCAGCTGCCTGTTGATGGCATGATCTTTAACCTGCGTCAGATGGTCGATGACTTTGATACCTTCGAGGCTCCGAAAGACCTCAAGACGGTGATTATCACACCGATGGAGCATCCTACCTGCTCTACCGTCAGTGACGATCAAGAGGGTGGTGCGCGCATGGCGTGCGAGTACTTCTTGAATCACGGGCACAAGAACGTGTACTTCGTTTCGGGTAAGAAAGAGTCGCTGTCGAGTCAGTGCCGTATGAAAGGTTGGCGTGCGGCACTCGAGGCGCGTGGCATTGAGCCGCCCGAGCCTCTGCAAGGCGATTGGAATGCGGATAGTGGCTATGCCGCGGGCCTTGTGCTTGCCGATAAGCCCGATTGCACGGCGGTCCTCGCTGCTAACGACTGCATGGCAAACGGCGTGATGATGGCTCTACGTGACAAAGGGCTCAATGTGCCCGACGACGTGTCCGTGATCGGTTTCGACGATGAGCTCTACAAGACGATTCCCAACTCGATTCTGACGTCGGTGAAGTTTCGCCACCGCGAGCTGGGCATCCGTGCGCTTAACGAGGTCGTCGCAGGTCTGGAAGCCCCGAGCTCCAGAAGCCGTACGCTCGTCTCGGGTGTGTTGGTCGAGCGCGCGAGCGTGCGGGATCTGCGGGCGTAGACGTGCTCGGCCTGCTCGTCTAAATCTGTAACAGGTGGGACCCGAAAACTCGGCTAGATGTTACAGATTGAGATGAACAGGAGGACGGGTGCGGTCTAAACAAAATGGCCCGCGCATCACACATCGATGCACGGGCCATTTATTGTCTGCGAGCGGCAGGTGGTGTCAGCGTCTTATGCCTCGAGGTTTTCCTCGATCCAGGCGACGGCACCCTTGGGATCCTTAGTGAGGTCGATGTACTGTTTGCCCTTGGGCGACAGCAGCGTGATGCCCAGGCGGTCGGTGTCGGCCTTCATCTCGTTGTAATAGGTGCGAACCTGCGGAGCCAGGACGATGACGTTGTACTGGTCCATGATGGCGTAGTGACTGCCGTAGGCACCGGCGTTGGCGGTAATGTCGATGCCCAGCTCGTCGGCGCCTTCCTTAAGCGCGTTGGCGAGCAGTGCAGAGGTGCCGGCGCCAGCGCACAGAACCAGAACCCTCAGATCCTTGCCCTTAAGGGCGGACGGAGCTGCGGAGGCCTCAGTGGCAGAAGCGGTCTCGACAACAGGAGCCTCAACGGCGGGGGCGTCAGCGGTCTTGACGGTCTTGGTCTCCTCGGCCTCTTCTTCGGCCAGGGTCTCGGCCTCCTGCTTGCACAGGACGTTGTCGTAGGCCTTGCAGAACGGGTAGTAGATCAAGAAGTCAACGACCAGCAGGACGACAACCAGGACCAGAGAGATCGGCTGGAAGTTGGTGTCGATGAAGGTGCCGATCGGTCCGGGGAGTGCCCACGGCATGGCATAGATAAAGCCGTTCATGCCCAAAAAGTCGATGAAGAACTTACCAATGAGGACGTTGGCCACGGGGGCAAACAGGAACGGGATCAGGAAGTACGGGTTGAGGATGATGGGCGCGGCGAACAGCAGCGGCTCGTTGACGGCGAACATCACGGGTACGACAGAGGCTTTGCCGACGGCCTTGAGCTGCTTGGAGCGCATAAAGAGCAGGAAGATGATCGGGACAATGAACGTGGCGCCGGTGCCGCCGAGTTCGCCGATGTAGTTACCGAAGTTCTCGGTCAGGGCGAGGGCGGGGTGACCGCCGGCCTGCAGCGTGGCGAGGTTAGTGGTGATGTTGCCAAACAGCGCGGCGTTGAGGGCAGGCTTAACGACCGAGGGGCCGTGGATGCCCATGAACCAGAACAGCGGGATCATGAACCAGATGAGGGCGAGGCCGGCGTAGGAATCGGCAGCGGCGAACAGCGGGCTCACCAGCGTGGAGATGACGTTGGCAAACGGGACGGCCAAGCAGGTGCGGCAGATAACGTCGATGACGGCGACAAACAGGATGGAGAAGCTGAAGGCGAAGATGTCGCGGAAGTTCTGGGCGATGGCGCCGGGGACTTCTTTGGGCAGCTTGATGGTGATGTCTCGCTTAATGCAGAAGGCATAGATGTTGACCGTGGCAAATGCGGCGACAAAGGAGCTCAGCAGGCCCTTGGTGCCCATGTTGTCGGTAAAGAACACCGAGACATCGGCGCCGTCGATCTTGGCACTCGTCTGGGTAACGGCCAAGATGAGCATAGCGCACATGGCGGCGACCATGGTGCTCGTGGCGTTGATGGCCTTGCCGGCAGGCATGCGGCGGTTCTTGGAGCCGGTCAGCGCGCTTGCGGTGGTGCCGGCGACCATGATGCCCACGACGCCCATCGTGAAGTTGTAAACCTTGTTGCAGAAGTTCACGACGTCGACGTTCCACCAGTCGGGCAGCGTAAAGCCGCCGACCGTGGCGACAACGCCCGGCAGGGTCGAAATAAGCAGGAAGACAGAAGAAGACAGGATGATGGGCATTGCTGCCAAAAAGCCGTCTTTAATGGCCTGAAGGTAGATGTTCTTAGAGACCTTGTCGAAGTACGGCTGACCTTTCTCCAAGAACTTAACGATCGATTCCATAGTTCACGCTCCTCTTTGCATGAAATCTTAATGGCATGGACGTTGAAAACCTATATGGTCTCCCGCTTGCTAAAAGCCCGGGTGCAGGCGGGGTCGGTCCCAGGGGGAGAGAGGGGAGCGGCTGGGTTTGTATCGCATGGGGCCGCTCCCCCTCGGGGGAAAGCGAGGCGATGCGCTACTGCGCGTCCGCCATAGTGTCGGCGAGCTCCTTGTACCAGAGTGCCGACTGCTTGATGTAGCGTTTTTGCGTGTCGAAGTCGATGTAGAACAGGCCGTAGCGCTTGTTATAGCCATTGGCCCACGAGAACTGGTCCTGCAGGCTCCAGATAAAGTAGCCCTGGACGTCGACGCCCTCGGCACGCGCCTGGAGCACCTTCTCCATGTGCTGGTCGACAAAGTCGATGCGCTCGGGATCGGCGACGATGCCGTTTGCGTCGGGCTCGGGGTCCTTGTGGCCCAGGCCGTTTTCGGTGATATAGATGACGGGGAGGTTGGGATAGGTGGCGCTGATGTGCTTGAGCGTGTCGTAGAGGCCTTGCGGGTAGATGAGCCAATCCCAGTCGGTGGTGGGGATACCCGGCATATCGACCTGCTGCCCGACGCCCTTAAACTTAAAGCACGAGGTGCCCTTGTCTCCGGTGCCGTTAAAGCTGTTGGTGGACTCGCCATCGTAGGCGGCGATAAACGCCGACTGATAGTAGTTGAGGCCGAACATATCGTTGCGGGGCGCCGCCTTGGCGAGCTCCTCCATGTCGCTGTCCTCAACCGTAAGCGTGGCGTTGTTGGCACGCAGAATCTCGTTGATGAGTGAGAGGGTGCGCGCGGAGTAGTGACCCAGGAAGGCGCCGTCCATGATGAAGTCGGTGTAGAAGGCGTTGTACAGGTCGGCGGCGTGCTGGTCGGCGGGCGAGTCTGTGGCAGGATATGCCGGCGTCAGGACGTTGACCATGCCAATGCGTCCGCCCAGGTGCTCGGTCTCGTCAAGATCCTTATACAGGTTGACGGCGCGGGCGTGGGCAACGAGCTCGTTGTGCTGGCTCTGGATGCCGCTCGTCACATCAAAGTGATGGTTGGGCGGGAAGTTGCCTTGGATGTATTGGGAGTGCGAGAGGCTGATGAGCTCGTTGATGGTGAACCAATTCTTGACCTCGCGGAACTCGCGGAAGCAGAACTCGGCATAGCGCACATAGGCGTCGACGGTCTTGCGGTTGAGCCAGTCGCCCTGGTTGAACAGGGCGGCGGGGGAGTCAAAGTGATGCAGGGACACATAGGGCTCGACGCCATACTTTTTGCAGCAGGCGAACAGCTCGTGGTAGTGCTTAACGCCCTCGGCGAGGGGCTCGGCATCGTCGCCGTTGGGGAAGATGCGGGTCCAGGCGATGGACACACGGATGGCGTTGAGTCCATGCTCGGCAGAAAGGCGGATATCCTCCTCGTAGCGGTTGTAGAAATCACTGGCCGGGTCGGGCAAAAAGCGACCCTGGGCGACAAGGTAATCGTCCCACATGGTCTTACCCTTGCCTGCCACCTTCGTGGAACCTTCCGTTTGGTACGCGGCGGTTGCGGCGCCCCAAACAAAGCCCTTCGGCAGCTGCTGTACGCGGTTTAGCAAAGACATATGCATACACCCTCTCGTCTCGCTGTTCGATATTGTGCGTTTGCGCTCAGGAGGCTCCCTGGTTAGCGTTCAGCGGTGAAAAAGCCCGATAAACACTATCTTAAAATGATTAGAACCAAAATGAGCACGTGAACATTTGACAATGAGCACGTTAACATCCGGCTGGGATGTATAGAAACAAAACAACTTCAAACAGCCGCGAACGGTTGTATTTGTTCGGTAAGCGGTTTTGATTGACAGAAGTTTTCATGTTGTGGTATATGGCTCGGGTATCATGAGCACGTTATCAATGTATGTACGATGCGCCATGGGCGCGGGGAATAGTTGGGAAGCAGGTTAGCGTGGAAGGCATGGCTCAGCAGACAAGGAATGGTCATTCGGCGAGCGCGGCAGAAGTTGCGGCGCTCGCTGGCGTGAGCCGCCAGACTGTGTCTCGCGTGGTCAACGGTATGCCCAACGTGACGGAAAAGACGCGCAAGCGTGTGCTGGCCGCCATGGAAGAGCTGGGCTTTCGTCCCAATTTTGCTGGAGCGGCGTTGCGCGGCGGGTCGTATCGTTCTATTGGCCTGTGCATGTACAACATCACACGTGTCGGTAACCTGGCGACGCTCGAGGGTATCATGCAAGCGGCGCGCGAGCACGATTTTGCCGTCACTATGATCGAGATGGGCGGCGACAAGCCCTATACACTTGCCGATGCCTCGCGCCGCATGGTCGAGCGACCCGTCGACGGCATGATTCTCAACATGAACCGCATGGCTCCCGATTTTGAGGAGTTTGTTCCCCAGCCGGGAGTGCGAACGGTCATCCTGTCCATGTATGCGCATCCGCGCTGCACGACGATCGACTCCGACCAGTATGGTTCGTGCGAGCTGTTGACCAATTATCTGCTGGAACATGGTCACTCGAATATGCGGTTTGTGGCGGGTCCGGAAAACTCGATTTCCTCGCGTTTTCGTGAGGCCGGTTGGCGCGATACGCTGGGTCGTGCTCATGTCGATGCCGCTCCGATGCTGCGTGGCGATTGGAGTGCGGACAGTGGGTACGCCATGGGCGAGCGGATTGCGGCCGAGGTGCTTGCCGGCGGGTCGCAGGCGCCGACTGCCGTGCTTGCGGCAAATGACCAGATGGCGCTGGGCGTTATCGCCGCGCTCGAGAACGCGGGCCTGTCCGTGCCCGACGACGTGAGCGTGGTTGGTATCGACGACGCACTCGAGGGACTTGTTCCTCACAATCGACTGACGACGCTGCGATTTGATTTGCGCGGTGTCGGTAAGCTTGCGTTTGAGGCGGCGATTGGAGAGAGCTCGTCTATCGAGGCGATTCATGTGCCGAGTACGCTGGTCGAACGCTCGACTGTTAGGGACATACGGGGTTAGGTCCTACTCCGTTTGTCTCGATTTGTAACAGGTAGACGGTCAAAAGCGGGCTACGTGTTACAGATTTAGATTCTTCGGAAAGAGCAATCCTGTTCGTCTCAATCTGTAACAGCTAGGACCAAAAAACTCGGCTAGATGTTACAGATCGAGACAAACGGCTCCCGACCAGCCCAAAAACAAAAAGACCGGGGGCGGCGCGCCGTGTGACGTGCCGCCCCCGGCTGAGAAATGGGGACAGGTTGTGTGAGCGGGCAACCCCGCCAGCCACTAGTCCAGACGACGGGTCTGCGCCACGTGCTTGTACCAGTAGGCGCTTGCCTTGGGCGTGCGCTTCTGGGTTTCAAAGTCAACGTAAAAGAAGCCGTAACGCTTGTTGTAGCCATTGGTCCAGGAGAACTGATCCTGCAGGCTCCACAGGAAGTAGCCGCCCACGTTGACGCCCACCTCCATGGCCTTGAGCAGCCAACGCAGGTGCTGCTCGATGTAGTCGATGCGCGGCTGGTCGTCCACAAAACCGTTCTTGTAGGGGTCCTTGTAGCCCATGCCGTTCTCGGTGATGAAGATCTGCTTGTAGTTGGGGTAGCGCTGCTTAATGTAGACGAGCAGATCGAACAGGCCCTCGGGATAGATGATCCAGTCCCAGTCGGTGGTGGGGATGCCAGGCTTGTTCACATGCTCGCCAATACCCTTAACGCGCCAGCGGCCGGTGCCCTTCTCGCCCGTACCGTTGTGGTGCAGGTCGTTCTCGCCGTCGTAGGCCTTCAAGAAGCGGCACTGATAGTTGTTAACGCCCAGGTAGTCGTTGTAGAGCGCTGCCTCGCGCATAATCTCGAGGTCCTCGTCCAGGATCTCGATGGTGCCGCCCGAGACGGCAGCCAGGCGGTTGGCGCACTCGAGGGTGTCGGGCGCGTAGTCGCCGCGGAAGGTGGCGTCGAGCAAAAACTGGTTTTGCAGCACGTGCTCGTTGTTGGCGGCTTTGATGTCGGCGGGGTCGTTTTCGTTGAGCGGGTACTTGAACTCCAACGACTGAATGACGCCGATTTTGCCCTTAAAGCCGCCGTTGTGGAAGGCCAGCACTGCCTTGGCGTGGGCGAGCATCATGTTGTGCTCGCACTGGAAGGCCTCGGCAAGATGCGCCTTGACGCCACCGGGGAAGGTGCCCTCGATGTAGGTGTTGGAGGCATCGGCCCAGATCTCGTTAAAGGTGAACCAGTAGGTCACCTGGTCGGCGTACTCCTTAAAGCAGAAGGTGGCAAAGTCCACAAAGGCATCGATGGTCTCGCGGTTGAGGAAGTCGCCCTTCTCAAAGAGGGGAAGCGGCGTATCGAAGTGATGCAGCGTGACAAACGGCTCAACGTGGTGCTTGTGGCACTCGGCGAAGAGATCGTGGTAGAACTGCACGCCCTCGGGGTTGATTTCGCCGGTGCCGTTGGGGAAGATGCGGCTCCAGGCGATGGAGAGGCGAATGCCGTTGATGCCAAACTCCTCGCACAGCTCCAGATCGACGGGGTACTGGTTGTAGAAGTCCGAAGCGGGATCGGGGGAGAAGCGCCCCTGGGCCTCCAGGAAGTCGTCCCAGGCGACCTTGCCCTTACCGTGGGTACGGGTCTCGCCCTCTACCTGGTAGGCAGCAGTGGCGCCGCCAAAGATAAAGTCCTCGGGAAACTGCGCGGGCGGGTTGGTGACGCTAACAGGGTTAACGGACATGATGATCCAATCGTCTAAATCGAAGGGCCAGCCGGCTGTTGATGGTCGACTGGCCCTGGGCGTTAGTTACTTCGAGAGTTGCTCGCTTACGAAGGCGAGAGACTTATCGCCGTTCTGGGAGAGCTCGATGTACTGCTTGCCGCGGCAGGCGACGCACTTGTTGCCCACGCGCCCGCAGTCCTTCTGCAGGTCTGCCAGGTAGCTTGCGGCCTGCGGGGCCAGGACGACCAGGTCAAAGTCGGGGAGCATATCCACGTGGTTGCCATAGGCCTCGGCAGCGGTTTCGAGGTTAATGCCGCGCTCCTTGGCAGCCTTGGCCAGCGCGTTGGCGAGCAGACCCGAGGTTCCGCCACCCTGGCAGAGCACGAGCACGCGCTTGCCGTTGAGGTCGCTGGCGGTCGTTGCCTCGGCAGCGGGTGCTGCAGAAGCGGCAGGGGCGTCGGCCTTCACGGCCTCGGCTGCGGCGCCGGCGGCAACGCTCTTGGCATCGGCCTTGCCCTGGAAGGCGTCGTTGAGCTTGGCGGCCTTCTCGGCGTTCTTGGCGGCGAGCTCCTCCTGGGAGATCTCGGCCTCCTCGGCGCACTTCTGGGCGTCATAGGCACGGAAGAACGGATAGTACAGGACAAAGTCGACGACCAAGATGAGGGCGAGCATCACAAAGGCGAGCGGCTGGAAGCCCAAGCCCATGATGGTGCCGATGGGGCCGGGGACAGTCCAAGGCAGGGTGTACATAAAGCCGTTCATGCCCAAGAAGTCGATAAAGATCTTGAGGATCCAGATGTTGGCGATCGGGGCAAAGACAAACGGGACAAAGAAGACGGGGTTGAGCACGATGGGTGCGGCGAACAGCAGCGGCTCGTTGACAGCAAAGCAGACCGGGACGATGGCGGCCTTACCGACGGCGCGCATCTCCTGAGACTTGGCCAGGAAGCAGAACATAAAGACCAGGACGAGCGTGGCACCGGTGCCGCCCATGCAGACGACGAAGTACTGGGCACCCTGGGTCAGGACAGCGGAAGCGTGCTGACCGGCCTGGAACGCAGCCAGGTTGTCGGTCATGTTGGCAACGAGGGCGGCGGCGATGGCGGGCTCGACGATCGAGGGGCCGTGGACGCCCACGAACCAGAAGAGGCTCATGGCGCCGTAGATTACAGCGAGGCCGATGTAGCCGTCGGCAGCGGTGAACAGGGGCTGGAACACCTGGATGACGCCCTGGGCAAAGCAGAAGCCAAAGGCGGCGCGGAAGACGATGTCAAAGACCCAAAAGACGGTGATGCAGACGGAGAAGGGGATGATGTCCTTAAAGGTCTGCGAGATGTTGGGCGGAACCTGCTCGGGCATCTTGACGGTGATGTTGCGCTTGATAAAGAACTTGTAGATGATGCCGGTCACAAATGCAGCGATGAAGGCAGTCAGCAGGCCTTTGGAACCAAGATAGGTGGTGTTGAAGCCGCTGGCGGCGTCCGTGGCGATCGTGTCGCTCGAAAGGAGCAAGAAGCCGATGATGGCCGCGCACATGCACGAGATGAAGTTGATCTGGTTGTTCTTGGGCAGGTCGCGATTCTGGGCGTCGGCGAAGTGCTTGGCGGTGGTGGCGGCACAGGCGATGGCCAGGATGCCCATGGAGTAGTTGTAGCACTTCCACAGGGCGTTGTTGATGTCATCGGGCCAGTAGAAACCCCAGATGTTGGGGACCGAAGCTACCAGGCAGAAGATGGACGAGAAGATGATGATGGGGATGACGGAGATAAAGCCGTCGCGGATCGCCTTGAGGTACTTGTTGCGGGCGATCGCGTTGAAAAAGGGCTGGCCTTTTTCGATGGTGGCGATGAGTTGCTCCATGCAAAGCTCCTAAGAGTCGGTGGGTTAGCAACGATAGTAGCTTTTGACGTTTGGTTGCCAAAATGTTGACGTTGCCATTTTGCGACACAAAAAAGGTGCGAACCGGTGGCCCCTGTGCCTGCGGACCGTCGATTCCTTGCGTGTAAACGTGTGAGCCGCCCGGTGGCTCTGTGTTTGCGCAATGGCAACGTTAACATTTGGGAGCCAAAAGCCGTTTGGGGAAGCAAAAATGTCGGTGAACGGTAGGTTTTGGGTGGTGAGCGTATGGTGGGGGAGGCGTTGGATATACTTGAAGGCGTTAAAAATGACTGCGTAGGGTGCCACCAATGGCATCGTCGACATAGAAAGATCGACCTATGGCCGCTGTTAAAAAATCGGTTTCCGTTAAGGATGTGGCGCGTCTCGCGGGCGTCTCGGAGCAGACGGTCTCGCGTACGGTGCACGATTCGCCCAGCGTGCGCCCCGAGACCAAGGAGCGCGTGCGTGCCGCCATGCGCGAGCTGGGGTATCGCCCCAATTTTGCCGGTCGATCGCTGCGCCGCGGTAAGTTTAAGACCGTCGGCGTCGCTATGTTCAACATTACCGGCACCGGCAACCTCGACCGTATGGAGGGCTTTGCCGCCGCCGCCGACAAACACGGCTACGCCATCACCCTCACTAAAGTAGATGGGCATCCGTATACCCTCGAGAGCGCATCGTCGCGTATGAGCGCACTGCCGGTGGACGGTATGGTCGTGATTATGAACCGCATGCCGGCGGACTTTGGCACCTTTGAGCCGCTGCCCGGTATGCAGACGGTGCTCGTTACCATGCTGGAGCACCCGCTGTGCTCGACGGTCGATAACGACCAGTTCGATTGCTCGCGCCAGGTGGTCGAGTACTTGCTGGAGCAGGGGCACAAGACCGTGCACTTTATCTCGTGTCCCGAGCGCTCGCTTTCGGGCATGCGACGCGAGGAGGGCTGGCGTGAGACATTGCGTGCGCATGGTATTGAGCCGCCGCGACTCGTCCGTGGCGATTGGACGGCACAGAGCGGATATGCCGCCGGCCAGGTGCTTGCGGATGATCCGACCTGCACGGCCATTTATGCATCCAACGATGCCATGGCCTACGGCTGCATTCGCGGACTCGAGTCGCGCGGAAAGCGCGTGCCCGAGGACGTGAGTGTGGTGGGTGTTGATGACAGCCTGGGCGATATCGTGCCCGACCGTCGCCTGACCACGGTGCGCTTTGACAACAAACGCGTCGGCATGTGGGCGGTCGACAAGATTGCCGGCGCCGAGGGCGCTGCACCCGGTGTGGAGCACATGCTGTTTCCGGGCGTGCTCGTCGAGGGCGATACGGTGCGCGATGTACGCTAGGGCGCGGGTCTGTTTGGGTTGCCGCTAATTGTGTTCGATATTGTTCAGATTGGTTTAAAAACCGTTCACGGACGAATAGTGACCGTTCATAGCTCAAAATTACGTTTTGCGCTGTTCTTTTTTGTTTGAATGTTATTGTTTCTGTCATACACAACGCAGCGCGTATGCCCGGACGCGATGCTCTCCATTGGTTCATATGTGAAAGGAACGCAATATGGCAACCAAAGAAGAAATCTCGATGGTTGGATTCGAGATTGTCGCATACGCAGGTGACGCCCAGACCGATCTGCTTGCAGCGCTCGATGCTGCTCGCGAGGGTGACTTTGAGAAGGCCGAACAGCTGCACAAGGATGCCAGCGATGCACTTATCGGCGCCCACGACACGCAGACCAAGCTGCTTTCGCAGGAGGCCGGCGGTGGCGAGATGGAGATGACCTTCATCATGGCTCACGCTCAGGACACTCTCATGACCACTATGATCCTGGAGAAGCAGGCCCGCTTTACCATCGATGCCTACAAGCGCATCGCTGAGCTCGAGGCCAAGCTCGCCTAACGAGCCCTCACAACCAAGTTCCCTTCCAAAAGCCCTGCCGCACCCGCGACAGGGCTTTTTCTGTCCTCCTCCAAGTTGCGGTGAAATAAGGACTGAATAGGGGCCGGCGGGCGCAAAACAATCCCTATTCCACCGCAACTCATCCCGAGATAGTCATTGGGTGTTCCTATAGTTTTGTCAACCGTCGGGGCTACTCC
>NZ_QSPN01000016.1:0-17142 GCF_003436455.1 Collinsella sp. TM05-37
GTTCCGCTATGCGGTTGTCAATTTGCGAAAGAAATTATGCGTCACCGCTTGTTTTTCTTAAGGCAAACATGCTGCAACGCCAATTCAAAGAGGTTGCGGTGATGCAAGCAAACGCCAATCGCAGGAACAAATGGGCCGACCGCATCGAGCGGTGCCTCTCGTCCAACATGAGCGCGGAAGACTGAGTAAGCTCAACCACTTGAGAGAGTCGCGCCTTTACAGGTGGTTTGCCAGATTCAGAAAAGAGGAGCCGCAACGCTTCCCCCGTAGGAACGCCGCCACGGCGAACTAGCTTGAAATCACAAGGGGCGGCATCACCGACGCGAAGTCATCGTGCCCGCGACAAACGGATCTTCTCCGATGGCCTCGGCCGCTAGCGCAGATCTAGCATCGAGTGAGTATTTGCACGTTTCCGTACCGCGAATATTGGGGGGGCGCTCAAATACTCATTCGATCGAGCTTATGCCATCATTGTTGTGAACGGGGCGACCTCGGTTGCGGTTTGATCTAGCGCAGCGAAGGAAATCTTTCGCTATAAGTTTATGCAGGAGGAAATAATGGAGACATGCCGGTCAAAAGAGCCTGCTGATCAGCTCATCGATCATATTGATTCCTATCTCAAGGATAAGGACAATCAATATGCAATTGCACTTGAGGGAGATTGGGGATCGGGAAAGACCCGATTCATCGAAGGGAAACTCAACGAGTATCTCGAAAAGGGCGAATACAACCTTGTCCGCGTTTCCATGTTCGGAATTGCCACTGCTGATGATCTATGCGAACGTATTGTGATGGCGCTTGTACACCTTAGCGATAAAGGTATGAAGGCGCAAGCTGCTGCCAAAACTATAGGGGGCGCCCTCAACGGTATTTCGAGGGCTTTAATTAAAAGAACGGGATTATCGGTGAATCTCGCCGTCGGGATACAATCCGTTGCCTGCCTAATGCTCAAAAAGAAGCACTTTCTTGTATTCGATGATGTGGAGAGGCGTTCTAAACATAGCGACGATTTGGCGCTATTCGGAACGATGAACGATCTTGTCGAAAGACTTGGATTGAAGGTCATGCTGGTTTCAAATGCCTGGGAAGGAAGTGATGTGCAATCGATGCGAGAGTTCGATAGGGACGTACGCGAAAAGCTAATTTGGAAAGTCTATCCTTTCAAGCCGTGCCCGTCTGCATTGGCCAAAGAAATTCTCATGGGAGATTGTCGCCCATCGGAAGACCTTGATATGCATAGCGCCATACTTGCGGGGGTAGAGGCCAGCGGATGCGTAAATGCTCGGGCAATGATTCGTGCTCATGAGCTAATCAGAAGAATTTGCAGCCTTGAGGTGCTTCAAAATACAGGAATTGCACTTCAAAACCGGTTTTACGCTCTACGGGACGCAGTCCATTTTGCTTTGTTGACCTCCATGGGGAACGCACCTTCCATGCCACAAAACGGAAAGCCAGAGGAATGGCTCAGTCCGGAGGCGCTGGAATACGATCGCAGAGTGTCTCTTTACGAGCAATACTCTGATTTCTCCGTGATAGGTAAGGCATTCGACCCTTCAGGCGATGTAGATATTGAAGATCTCGAACAAGGGTTTAAAACATACATTTGGAAACGGTACCCGAGCAACCGCGATACCCTCGAAGTTAGGGAGATCGCTAAAAGTATGCGGTGCGCTTACGATCTTGATGACGATAATGTAGATGGCCTCGCGCAGCGTTACTATGATTTAGTTACTAGAGCACATTATTCAGTCGATTGTTTGCACGACGTGCTCGAGGTTTATTACCTGCTATCTGACCTCAAATGGGAATGTCCATTTTCGCAAAATGACTTTATCAAATATTGCAAGAAAGTGATCGATGCCGATCTAGACAAAGCTTCTGAGCTCCTCTCTGGACCAGTATTTAGTGCAGACGAAAGGCGGAAAAGACGGGCGCTCGCCGAAGAACTTGAGCGTTATGCTCGGACAGAGCTGAATAAAAAGATGTCGAGTCAGTTGATGATATCTGAGGGAGCGGAGGGACTGACGGGCAGGGAGATTGCTCGACTTCTCAACGATGCTGCAGAACGCGATGTCAAAGTGTTGGTTAATGCTAGTCCGAGAGTCATTGTCGAGTCATTTTGTAGAGAAGATGCGGCGAATCAAGAGGCGCTTCGCAAGTTCTTTGTGCATCTTCATAACGTTTGGATTCCGGGTGGGGTGCCATCGGCGGATTTAGTTGAATGGATACTTGAGATAAAGACTGCACTGGAAGAAACGAACGTTGAAACGAAAACTGGATCAATGAGAAGGCGTTTGTTCTTGAGAAATCTGGAGGAGCTTGAGAGCCGATTTGGGTATCCCGTACAGAAGTAGCACCGATGCTCCACTTGCCGTGCGCTTCAGTGCCAGCGGTCTTGTTTTGCGCTTGCGCGGTGCCGGCTTGATTTCATTTGTTGCATAGATTGAAGGATGCGCCAGTCACGTCTTCTTCGCCGTGCTCACGGTCTTCTGTCCGTCTCGGCTGCATGGTGGGTCCGATTGCTTTTTCGGAGTGGCAATGATACGTATGGTGTGAAACGGATGGTACGCGGATAACGAGGGGCGGAAACAACGACAGCCCCACGCTAAAGGAAAGGAGCGGAGGAACTATGCCAGAAAATAAAATACCAGGCCTCTTCACCGTCTACTACATGAATCAGCAGAAGGTGTTCGAGACGAGGATGCTCCTGGACAACAAACTCAAGACTACAAGCTCCAAGGAAAACCAGAACGGGACGACAAAGAGAGCATCATTGAACGCCGAAGCGGAGCTCAACCCTCCCTTTCTGACGAAACTCAGGGCAAAACTCGAAGGAAGCGTCAGGCACGAAAAACAAGAGAAGATCGTGGACACCCTCGAATACGTGAACACAAATAGCCGGATGCTCGCCGACATAATGGAGCATTGCAAAGCCCCCGAAAGCGGAACAACGCTTGCAGAAGGCGACCTCGCATACATCGGCGATGTCTCGCTGGAGCTCATCAATGAGGAGGAGATTCGAGGCATCATGGCAATCATGAGCGGGACCTTCGACGGAATCACCGTCTCCGATGCCGGAGACCTCGACATCGGCCACATGATGCAATCCTTCATAGGAGACGGCGCAGCCTTCAAGCTCAGAGGAAACCGCGCAAGAAGAAGAACGCCGCTGTACGCGAAGATTCCCCTCGATGGAGAAGAAATGTTCGAAAGCGGGTACACAATCGACGACCTGCTCATCGGAAAGGTCGGCATCGTCGGGATATGCAAAGGGAAAATCACCCCGGCCCAGATGAAGAGCCCCCTCGATTACTTCCAACAGCCAGACGACCCGAAACGCACGCCGCAGAACGACATTGTTATATGCGGAAAGAACCCGTCACCCACCGCCATGACCGGCGGCGGCAATCGGGTAGAACAGGGCTATTACATAGACATCCTTGCTGTCATTCAGGCAGTGTCCTTCGAGGCTTGATAGGCAACGCCATGCGCAAACTCGTCACATACAACAAATCCCAGTATAAAGCCCTGATCGACCAGCTCGGAGACGGCGGCTTCAAGTTGATGTCGCTTCTCGAACTACACGGAAGCGACCAAATCTCCGAGCTCCTCTCCGAGAAAAAGCTCGTCGTGGACGTTTCATCACTTGTGGGGTTACTCTCGGGCGATCTTCAGCTGGCATCGAAATTCGAGCTCCTCGTCCACCAGCTACCCTTTGGCACCCTCTTCATCGGAGACGATAAAACCGTGAACGAAGGAGCATACCAATTGAGAACCATGTTCGACGACATTATAGAATGCGACATCGAGATCGATAAGGACGCCCAGAAGGACAAAAGAGTAAAGAGAACACTCGTATCCCTCGACGAACTCGAATTCAAACAGGTCCTCACCACCCTCGAAAGCGAGCTCATAGGCCAGATCGAATTCAAACGCTCCTTCGAATCCCGATCGCGCAGCTTCAGGCTCTTCAACGCGCTCGACGAGCAGCCGGTATTCTCGTTGCTCCTTCTTGGCCCTTCGGGTGTCGGGAAAACAGAAGTCGCCAAGATTCTCTGCGAGGCAATCGCGCCATGCCAGCCCCTCCCTAAAGTCAATCTTGGGAACTACAGCAGCAAGGACTCTCTAAACTCCCTGATTGGCAGCCCGAGAGGATACATGGGAAGCGAAGAAGGCGAGCTGGGAAAGAAGATCGACTCGTCCGATGCCGGAATTCTCCTGGTGGATGAGTTCGAGAAAGCTGAACCCGCCGTCTGGAACTTCTTCCTCGATCTCCTCGAGACAGGATCGTTCACGGACTCCCAAGGGATGGAGCACGATCTCCGCGGGTTCATCATCGTATTCACGACAAACTGCCCCCTCGGGAAGATCAATGAAACTTTCCCGGCAGAACTCCTCTCCCGCTTCAATTTGATGAGCCACTTCTCCAAGCTAAGCGTAAGCGACAAAAAGTTCTTTGTCGAAAGATACGTATCCATGTTTGCCAAGAAGTACAGGGAGACTGCTCCCAGTGGCTTGCCGACATTGCCGGACGACATCGCCGACAGGGCAATGATGGAAATCGACATTGAAGCGACCGAAAACATCCGGATCCTCAAGAACACAACAAGATCTTGGATCAGCGAATTCGTAGAGAAGGCCCGAAAGAGCAGTTCAATCGCGACGCAGCCCTCCATCATCAACACCCAAACATAACGAATATATGTTCTTATTGCATCGCATCTACATTACGAAATTCAGATTGCTTGAGATGTCTTGACGCAAGTTCAGATTCACTTCGGAGTATCATGCTGTCAATTTGAAGGATGCTACCTGCGCTTTTGAAGAATCGAAACGGAGGTTGTAAGCCGATTCTTCCTTTCACCGACTGGCAAAACGATTTACACCTAATTGTGGGAGTTGCCCACGCGATTTCTCCTTGCTCCTGCATCGATCTCGCTAAACTAATAAGTGCTGCCACCAGGGCATTTTCTGGTGCATATTCTATTGGCTCCCGCGAAGATCGGAGCGGGTATGTTTGCTGCCGAGTCCTACACCAGCCGTCATTACATTGCGATTGTTGCCATGGCCTGCCTATGCGTTTTGCTGGGCGGGCCTTCTTATGCTGCGGGTGCGGAGAGCCTCATCATCGCGGGCGCGACATACTACGAGCCGGGCGTGTCGGGCCCCGGCTGGGCCTGGACCGATGCCGACCATCTGGAGCTCAACGGCTACGCGGGCGAGGCCATCGGCGCCGACGGCGACCTGGTGCTGACGCTTGCCGGGCAGAACTCCGTGACGGAGTCGCATGCGCCCGATGCGGACATCACGCTGTGCGGCATGGAGGTGTGGGGCAGCCTGACGCTTCGCGGCACCGGGACCCTGACGGCGACGGGCTCGCAGTGCGGGATCCACGTTTCGCAGGCGCTCGTGGTGGACGGCTGCTCTGTCGATGCGCGGGCGGACGGAGCCGATATTACGGACGAGGCGGTCGCCGGCGTGATCGCCGGCAACATGGCCGTGCGCGGCGGCGGGCGCGTCGTTGCCGCTGGCGCCGGGTCCGGAGCGGGCGTGCGCGCCTACGGCGTGTATCTGCAGGACGCGGGCCTTGGCGATGGCGCGGCCGACTGCCGGCTTTCCGTCGAAGCTTCACGGCTTGATGCTACCGGCGCCGATGGCGGCGTTGCGTGCACGGGCGGCTCGCTTGTGTCCGCACGGTTTGTGACGCCTGCTGGCGGTTCCTTTGGTGCTAGTGGTGTGGTGAATGCCGCCGGTGCGGTGGCACCGCATGTGGTGGTTGAGCCCGAGGGCGCCACGCCTCCGGCGGGGGAGACCGACGGGGTCGATGTGCCTGGATGCGGGGCGGGCGAGCCTTCCGCCGATGCTAACCCCGCTGCCGGAGAGCCCACCACAGGGCCCACGACAAATCCGGCGCTGAAACCAGCGGCCGCGACAACCAAGACAACAACGACAGTAACCAAGACCACGGTCGCCAAGACCACTAAGCCCAAGACGGCTACCACGACAACCGCCACGCTCCCCAAGACCGGCGAGAACTGCTGGATCGCCGCGTCCGTGGCGCTTTTGCTGCTGGGGACAGTGCTGCTCGTCGCCGTACGCCGCTGCTGAAACACTAATTTTTCGGAAGTGCGGGGAAAGCAGAACCTGTCGACCGTAACCCGCTATTTATCAACAAAACCACAGGTCGCGAAAGCGTAAAACCGTGGGCTGGTCAGCAGATCTCGGTTTTATCCCGCACTTCCGGAATTGTCTCCATTAGAGGCCAACCAACAGTCGGCGATTGTATCTCATGCAGTCAGTTAGTTAAAATTGGCCATGATTGCGCTTGCCGACATATCATTCACCATCTCACGCGTGCTACCTCGCTACGATATTCACGAGGCTCATGATGATATAATTTCTACCAAAGCATCGTTTGGCTTGGGATGGATTTAGTTCAGTTCCCGAATGAGGGCAGGCTCTTGGGACCGAGAAATTTTTACTCCTGGGTTCAAGCCTTGCAACTGCCGGCGCATCGATACCTTTTGTTATGCCAAAGTGATACACACATAACGAAGAAAGCCCCTGCGGGAAACGCTTCCGCTACATTTTCGAATATCTGTCCCAGCGAGCATCTATCATAGGATGAGATTACTGGGCAATAGCCATAAGGATTGGAACTGCTGTGAATATCTTCAGCTGGAACGACTTGAATCCAACTGCTCGCGAATACATCTTGATGGCCAAAGATGTGCGTGATATGCAATATCGCAAACAATGGCCTACGCCTGGAGGTAAAACGCTAATCGAACTCGTTGCTAACGAGAATAAAGCCCTTAAGTTTTATCTTGATCTTACAGAGAATAAAAGAAGTTCTTCCTTAATCCTTGGACTTTCCGCTGACAGAAAAAGCACCATGCAGACACGCGTATCGGATCGTCCATTAATTCGTCTTGATTATAGTGATAATCCCGAGGTCCTTCGTCACAGAAATCCAGACGGATCGCTGGTCCTTGGTACTCATGTCCATTTTGATATAGACGGATACGGCGCCAAATGGGCTTGTGGCATCCCAGGTCAAAATATTCTGAAACCTCTGAACGACGATTTTGCATCACTCTTTTGGTCATTTCAGGAAACTTGTAATATTACAGACAAGCTTAAAGTAGAGCTATCTCTGGGGGTGTGAGATGAACGTAGATCAGGCTCGAGGCTTTATCAGCGCATACGCCAAGTTCGTAGAGGCAAATATGGTCCCGGTCCAGCAAGGTAATGGCGTCTGCATCTCCACCCCCATGCTCAATCGAAACAACGATTGCATGCGGGTTTATCTGGGTGATGACCCAGCAGGCGGCTATGTCATTTCTGATCTTGGTGAAACCATCAATGATCTTGAATTGTCTGGATTCACCATGAAAGGACAGCGAATCGATAAGCTCAATTCGATTCTTTCTGGCTTTTCGGTAAAGGAAGAAAAAGGCGAACTGTGTATAACGGCTTCCGGATCTGACCTTCCTATGAAGATGAATATGCTTCTTCAGGCTATGGCCTCTGTTGATGATATGTTCTTGTTATCTCAAAGCAGTGTGAGAAACCTCTTCACTGAAGATGTCGGCAATTGGCTGCTTGATAATGAAATCCCTTATGTTCCTGGCCCGTCTTTCCAGGGCCGATCCGGACTTTCGTTTAAATTTGACTATGCAATTGGTAAAAACAAGAGAAGACCCATGCGCCTTATTAAAACGGTAAATAATCCTGGTAAGCAAGGCATTCAAAATGCATTATTTGGATGGGAAGACATTAAGTCGGCACGCAACGATTGCGAAGGAGTCGTTTTTCTCAACTCCACCAACACTAAAGATGGTGTTGTCTCCCCCGAGTCTATCGAAGCTTGCAAAAACTACGGACTTACTCCAATCATTTGGGGCGTCGATCAAGACTCCTATGTTCCCATGCTCGCTGCATAGGCGGTTTAATTTTGAAATGCTCATGCAAGCTGATGAATGGCAATTAGGCATGCCTTGCTACTCATTCCATTCGTCTGTATGCTTTACTCAGTTTTTGTTCGTAAGGCGCGACCAATGAAATCAAAAGAACGACTACCGCGAAGATCTTGGTTGCAGAGCACGACCAATGCAATATAAATAATGCTCGCGAAGATGACGCCTTCAACTGCTTAGGTTGAAGGCGTCTTGATTTACAAGCGGTATCGACTTAACCTGTGCAGCTGAGGGTAATTCGCGTTTTTCCTGCCGGAAGCATACTACGTGCCGAGTGTGTCGGGCCCCGGATGGGCCTGGACCGATGCTGACCACCTGGAGTTTAACGGCTACGTGGCTGAGGCCATCGGCGCAGATGGCGACATGGTGCTGACGTTTACCGGGCAAAACTCCGTGATATAGTCGCATGCGACCGATGCGGTCATCACGCTATGCGACATGGAAGTGTGGGGCAACCAGGCACTTCGCGGTACCGGGACCCTGACGGCGACGAGCCCCCAGTGCATGATAACGTTTCACAGGCGTTCGCGTTGGACGTTGCACCGTCGATGCCTCGTGGCTGGATACGACCGGTGCCGATGGCAGCGTTGCGCGCACGGGCGGCTCGCTTGTGTCTGCGCGGTTTGTGGTGCCTTCCGGCGGGGTCTTTGGTGCTGAGGTGGGTAGATGCTGCCGGGGGCCGTGGCCGCGTATGTGGTGATTGGACCCGTTGTGGCCACGCCACCGGCTGTGTGGAGACCGATGGATGCGGCGCGTGGGTGGCAGGGCGGGCTAGCCTGCTGGCGGTGCCGGTCATGTTGCAGGGCAGCCCGGTGCTTGGTAGTTGACGGACCTCGTAGCGAAGCCCACGAACGCAGCGCCCAAGACAATCACAACGACCAGGCCACGGTGGCCACGTCGTCCAAGCCCAAGACTGCCACCGCGACAACTTTAGCTCTTCTCAAAACCGGCGACAACAACTGGATTACTGCTACCTTTACACTGCTTTTTCCGGGAATAGTGTTTCTAGGTGCAGCATATTATTGCTGAAACACTTTTTGAATTTTCTAGCTTAGGCACCACCAAGTACCGTGAAATGGTACCGCCAATATTGAGCTTAGTCCCCGGTGAATTATTTTTACCTGCGATCCGCCCCAGGGAGCCGCTGTATGTCGACCTTGCATATGTCGACTTTGACCGCGTTGAGCGCGATCCCGCCCATGATTGCATGCGTATTGATTCCGCCGCCGGGTCTTGAGTTCCACTCCCTCTTCTTGAACTATCTGTAGAAGACCGGTGAAGAGGTGCCTCGCCTCGCTTCATTAGCTCAAAATGCATCGACCGTCTATTAGTTGCGAACGATGTTCAATTATCAATGCAGAAGGCACCTTCGGCCTTAGGGGTCATTCCTGTATTCAGGGTTCCTGATTTGACACAGTTACCTAATTTTGAATTTGCATCAAATGGATGACTGGTAAAATACACTTCATAGCCGGTTCGAATTAGCGTTTGCGCATCGCAATCGGATATGTGTTGTTTGCACATTATATTCTGCTACGTGTCTATTAAGTACGACTCTACGGAGGAACCGGCTATCAACTTTAAGGAAAATCTGATGCTCAACGAGCTGCAGTCGAAGACAGATCTGGCAGGGTTTCTTGGCCTGTCTATAGAAAAGCTTGATTTCTTTGTCAATTCATCCTCCATGTATGACCTATACAGAAATAAATTGATTCCTAAAAGAAATGGCGGCTATCGAGAGCTATTAATCCCAAGATCTGATTTAAAAAAGGTTCAACGAATTATCGCTAAAGAGCTAGAAAAAAGCTACAACCCTTTGCCTTGTGTGCACGGTTTTGTAAAGGGTCGATCAATACAAACAAATGCTGAGACCCATATTGGCTCACAAGTAATTGCTGGCATTGATATTAAGGATTTCTTTCCTTCAATCTCATCTAAACGGGTATATGGCCTTCTTGTTTCGAAGAAGTTAGGTCTCACCCCTGAAGTTGCATTCTGCATTTCTAGACTTGTCGCCACACCAAAAGGGCTCCCTCAGGGAGCTCCCTCATCCCCTTTAATTTCGAACATGATTTGCCTTGGCATGGACAAACAGCTTATGCATCTATCGCATGAGTATCATTATCAATACACGCGATATGCCGATGACCTAACGTTCTCTTTTAAAAGCTCTTTTTATTTTTATCGACACTTTTGCTCAGAGGAAAAGCTCAGGTTGCCCAACAAAATACGAAACGCGATCACTGACTTCCATGGAACCGAGTCATTTGAGATCAACGAAGATAAATCGTTTTACAGTTGCAGTTTCTCAAGACAGCTAGTCACGGGCGTTGTCTGTAACCAAAAGACAAATATAAAGCGCGAGCAATATCGGCGACTCCGCTCAACGCTCCACCGACTAAGCAATAGCGACATTGAAGGCGCGATGGGCTGCTATTACGGTAAATCCATCGCTAAACTCACCGACGCAGAGAGAGGGATATTTCAAGCGGCTCTTCGAGGAAGTCTAAATTTTTATAAGTCTCTTATTAAGAATCCCTGGACATCGGGACCGCTCCTGCGTTTAGGCAGCCTCTACAATAAAACGAAACCAGAAGATACGCCTGTTTTCCCAGTCGCACTTCAGCAAGACTCGCTTCTGTATCTAGAAGGAGAGGATGACAAAGAAACCCCGTTTGAGGGTTTAGGGTTTTACTTAACCGGCTACGGCCTTGTGACGGCGTGGCACGTGATATGCGATGCCGTTTCTCATGACATGGAAAGAAGGGAAATAAAAGTATCCAGCTCAGATAAGACCCCGCTTGCTAAATTTAAATTTAGCAAATCGATCGTTCAAGACAACAAGCGCGATGCTGTAATACTACGAGAAGTTCCTCAAGAAATCTTAAAGAAGATCCCCAAGCTTCCAGCAGTCATGGATTTGCCCGTAAAGGGGGATAAGATCTCCGCTTATCAACAGCATTTTTCCGAATCTAGATTCAGCCTTGAATTGCACAGTGGGGATTTACTCAGGGTCGGAGATCCAAGCGAAGAGGGCACACTTTGTTATACGAATTGCTCATTTCAGCATGGAATGAGTGGTGGGCCAGTGTTTAATGACTTGGGTCAGGTCATTGGCATAGTACATACTGCAACTGAGCAGGGAAAACTTGGCTCTTTCCTTCCTTTAAGGGATTGTATCCGCTCATCCGATGTTTATGGAGAGTGGCAGGTCTTCTAACTAGATTGTCATACATTCTGGCCCAAAACGCTCATCGCGTCAGACTTGAAACAAGGTGTCTGCTGCTTCTACTTAAACGGTGACAATCGGAAAAGCCATAAGGGGGTGCTGAGTTAGATGCTGGAAAACGGGCCAGTCAGGAAGATATAGAGCGGCGGACTGTATAACATTTCGTTCTAGTACGACTCTGAGACCTATGCGGGAAAGCATGAGGGGAGCGGCTTCTCCGGAAAGATAAAGCTCGCGGATTTCGTCGGTCTGGAGACGGGTGCTTTTTATTTAAGGCAGCGTGCGGACCGATGGGCTCTACTCATGTTCATAGATCAGGCAACCATACTTGGGGGTTACGTTCAACTTGATTATGGCATTCAGTTTGCCTACTCAGAGACACGAGAGGACGGAGCCGTTCGCGTAGCTGTCGAACGCCCGGTTGATTTTGGTGTTTACCACGTTGAACCATCTGCCTGCGGTTAGAAGGTTCAACGTCGAAGGATTTACTACTGATGACCTCAATTTCTTGACAGAATTTATTGATAAAACGCCCCGTTTATCTTTGAGCTCGCCGAACAGCAAAAAGTCGGACCAAAGCCTTCGGCGATGATTTCCTGACGTTCTATTGTTAAATGCCCAGTAAGTTGATTACCAAAATTACTGTCGACACCACTCACCCATGCCGACGACATCGTCTGAATTGTCACGCTGTTGGCGCTTCCCTCGTTAATAGCATCGCTTCTTAGGCCACAACTGGCTGTCGAAACTCCCGTTTTCCGAAATTCGGGGAAAATAGGGGCGGCTGAGCACAACCCGATTTTTGGCAACAATACCGTCGGTCGCAGAAGCGTAAATCCGGGGTTTAGTCGGCTGATCTCTGTTTTCCCGCACTTCCGTATACGACCCCTCGATTAAGGTTATATTAACGCGCGGCGATTACTTCCCATGCAATCGGCGGTAAAATCTCGCCATGGTTACGCTCGCCGATATAGCCTCTGCATTCTCTCGCGTGGACCACACCTGCAACGTCGCCGACCTGATCGACGCAGCTCTAAGAACAGAAGAATTATGAAAGGATTCAAACACCGAAGAGCCTGCAGCATCAAAAGTGTCAGACCGGCGAGATCTGTATCGTAGACATCGTTCGAGAGGGGATGACCGAAAATGACCCGCGCCTACAGTGAAGTTTATCTCGAGGACGCTATGAGAACGCTGGGCGAGGCAGTCGATTTTGCCCTCTGCGACCAGGGACTGACTCCGACCGAACTGACGGCGATCTTGTCAAACGCTTTTGAGATGAAACAGTTTGAGCGCGGTATCCCACGCGTTGTCTGCGGCATGTCGGGCGATGAGCTTGTGCGCGAGATCATTGTCCACGCGGGTCTGAAGCCCGTCGAATTCAGGGAGGCCTATCCGTTCGACCGTTCCCCGCAATACTGAGCAGGTTGGGTTTTGGCATACACGCAATGGACGTGCGGCCTAGGTTTTAGCGACCTTTTTGAAGTGGCGCCACTCGATTGGGTTATCGGCTCGTACCATCCGCTTCACGAGGCCTCCGAAGTTAAATTCGCCCAGATAGTCATTGATAAATGGAACAAAGCCCAGGCAGGCAAAAAGGGCCTCAAGGCAGCACGAAAGGCAGCCGGCCTGACCCAAAAGCAGCTGGCCGCCCAATCGGGAGTCAAAATCCGTGCCATACAGCTCTACGAGCAAAACCAACTGGACCTGCGCCGTGCCTCGGTATCCTCGGCATTGGCGCTCGCAAAACCTTACACTGCAGCATCGAAGACCTCGTCTGGCAACCGATCGTTCTTGAGTACGACTCCTGTTGCCACTGTGATGTGCTCCCCGGCATTGCGTCGCGCGTATAGAATCTAAGCATCCGCACGCCAGCTATGAAATGGAATGGACGCCACATGGAAATCCCCAGCACCCTGTGCAGCAATGTGTACGACTTCGCGTTTTGCCCCGAGCCCTGCTACGAACGCCTGGCCGACCTCGCCGACCCCGAGGACTGGGGTCCCGGCAACCGCATCCTCAAAAACTACCTGTCGTTTTCGTTTAGCCGTGCGGTGTTCCTGACCGAGCGCGACGTGGACCAGACCGCGCCGTCCAACCTGCCTTTGGTGTTCGACAACGACCAATGCCTGTTCAACACCGGCCTGTACACGCGTCGCTACGAGACCATCTACGGCCTGTTTGAGCCCAACACCAAGCCCGACGCGCGCCAGCGCTGGTTTTTGAAGGGCTTCTTTAAGGAGAGCGACCCCATGCTGGTCTCGTTTGAGTACCTGCCGTGCCGCGTGCGCTTTGCCGAGGACCCCTCCGAGCTGGTCTTTGACTACCGCTTGCCCATCCGCTCCAACATCGACCACATTCTGGGCGATGAGGAGAACCTTACGCGTATTCCCGCTAGCCTGATGGGGGAGGGCAACTCGCTGCTGCTGCGCCGTGCCTTTGAGGGCGCCGTCGTCGAGGCCGCCCGCCGCGCCGCCGCCAACTACACGCTCGCCGTGCCGCAGTTCTACGGCGGTCGGATCCAACTGCTGCTGCCGCTGTGCCTAACCGGCGACAAGCCCGAACTGGCGCTGACCATCCAGCGCGAGGACGGTTTCTACGCCGCGCGCACCTGCCTCACGCTCGACATGGCATACAACAATGCGCGACTAATCTGTCGCCCCGAGACCTCGTAGATAAAGCGGTAAATGGTGGTTAAGCTGCTGTTTTACCTATTGCTTTGGTTGCTTTGGCTTAGCTAGCATCCACGAATTTAAAATCGGGGGCAAAAAGTTCTTGGTAAACCAGGCGCGGCTATGATAGTATCTCTTTTGCCGAAAGGCGACGGGCGATTGGCTCAGGGGTAGAGCATATCCTTCACACGGATGGGGTCACAAGTTCGAATCTTGTATCGCCCACCATCAAAAGCGCAGGTCAGAGGTGTTAAGCCTCTGGCCTTTTTCTATTTGATACCAAGGGTGACACCAAAAGTGACACCAAATTTTCGATTTTTATTAGCATGGGGTCCTATTTTTTATTGATCGCAAACCCTTCATAGTTCCTACATATTGAATATTATTTTCGTTCGTTGACCAACTATAGAGTGACGTCGTCGAACATTTTGAAAATAGTTCACGCGATCTTTCAATGAATTCTTTGCATGATTCATACGCAATTGTGGAGAAAAAGACCACTGGCTCACAGCTCGTACCAGCACATTCACGCCTCGTGACAACCTTTCAACACATCCCATCCATTTTTTGGTCAGCGTTTGGTCAGCTTCCGGTACTTACCCGCATGATGCCCCAGTAGATAATCGTCCACGACCACAACCGCATGGCCTACGGCCGATACCAAGGGAGGCGCAAATGGACGAAATCGTCTGCGCAAACACCGCATTCCGCTATTGGCGCTGCCCACCGCAGGTGCGCGACCTCTACCCGCGCCTACCCAACTCCGAAGAAGGCTGGCGAGCTCTATCCCAAGCCCCATTCGTAACCGACGTCCTCAAGACCCCGATTATCGCTGTTGCTTCGCCAGGTTATTGCAATCACCACTCGGGATTGCGCTCCACTATTCGCTGGGAAGGGACATCGGATGTCAGCACAACAATCGACACTAATTTAGGCTTTAGTGTTACCAATCCGCTTAACACATTATTTACTATGACACGCTTTGTGTCCCAAATAGATCTCGTACTGGCTATGTACGAACTTTGCGGTTGCTTTTCCGTTTTCGAGCTTGCTCCCGCTGCCGAAATGCAGTTAAAAATGGCGGTAGAGGAGAATCGCAATTCCAGCACGCAGGATCTGTTCGAACTTGGAGAAGGCGAAGACGAGGTTCCTTGGAAACGAGTTTACGCCCGCGCAACCGTAAAGGCCACAGATAAAGAAGGCCAAACGAACAAGCGTGAGGATGGAAGAGAGGTTACGAAACTCAAAGGCACTTCTCTTTGGATGAGAAAGCCGCTCATCGAGCTAAGCGATCTACATCGATTCGCCGACAAGGTCAAAAGTCAAATGTGGGGAAAGCAGTTTTATGATGCCGCTCAGCAGGTTATCGGCATTGCTGCGTCTCCGCTCGAGGTCGCGGGGGTACTGCTTCTAAGTCGTTCTCGACGTCTAGGTGGTTCAGGATTCAGATACGTGTACCTCAACGATTTAACCCCTCTATCCGTGGCAGCCCAAAGCATCGCAGGCCAAAAGGTCTGCTACGGCGACATCGTGATCGTAAACCCAATCCTAATGAAGGCAGTTATTATCGAGATCCAAGGTGAGGTCATTCATGGCTCAGGTGCAATACTTGACCACGATGCGGAGCGCATGACTGCGTTGCAGAGCATGGGATTCGATGTATTCCTGGTGACTCACGATATGCTCAACGATTCAAAGCTGCTAGACACCATAGTCAGAAGTGTCTGCGACCGTTTAGGGATTCGCTATAAAGCCAAAACTGAGGCAATGAAGTGCGCCGAGACGAGACTGCGAGCAAATGTTTTGTGCAACTGGTTGGAAATCGGAAATTAGTCGGCGACAAGGCGCTAGAACTACCTAGTTTGCCTGTTAGTGAAATAATGTCATTTCAAAACTATGCCGGATTACGGGGCTGGACCCGGACTGGCCGTCCATACCCTGCATTTCACGGAATACGCAAGCCGTCTACCTGCGGTTTTGATTTTACCGATTACGGCATGCTCGGGGGTTCCCGGCCTGGCCCCGTAAACCGGCATAGTTTTGAAATCGCCGGGTCGGCGGGAGCGCGATTGGCCCCGGTAATGGGCCTGGCGCCGGCAAGACGGCCGTTGGGCGGATGGCGGCCCGCGCCGCGACTGCGAAATTTTCCAAAAATGTCCTTGCATCGCCGTCCGAGTTCCCGTATAGTACTTTTTCGCACGGGGGCGTAGCTCAGCTGGGAGAGCGCTTGACTGGCAGTCAAGAGGTCAGGGGTTCGATCCCCCTCGTCTCCACCCGAGCATTGAATGAGGCTCCAACGCAAGTTGGGGCCTTTTTTCTTATCTAACGATTGAAGCCATGTGTTGGTTGGGTAGCATCTTGGCGACATTCCCATTGTTAATTACGAATATGAATGTTAATAACTTTACGTCTCTGGATGGCAAAGCTAGTTTGCAGCGCTAACAACAAAGAGGCCGGGCGTAATGCCCGGCCTAAAATACTCTGGTGGGCCCTCCGGGATTCGAACCCAGAACCCAGGGATTATGAGTCCCCTGCGCTAACCGTTGCGCCAAGAGCCCTTATGAACGGTGAATGCAATTCTAATAAAGGCATCTAAGGCCTAATTTCTTCGCTTCACGTCGTGAAATACTACCATGCACGAGCAAGTCGCACAACGCAAGATCAAGTCCAATGCTAAACAACAACCAATCTAGGCGCGTCGCAGAAAAGACGTGTTTTAGAAAAAGTTAAGGCCATTAATTCAGGGCTCAAACACATTTAACCGCGAAATCAAGCTGATGCCATTTCAAAACACCGCCAGTTTACTACGACTGATCGGCGACTCCCGAGCACCGCGTGTTCCCCGTTTGCAAAACCGCAGGTAGGGAGCCCGACGGTTGCGTGAAAAGGCGTGCGTGGTCGAACATTCCTGATTCATCGTAGTAAACCGGCATAGTTCTGAGGCGCAGAGGAGGGGCGGTTCGCAATCGGGTCCGATAATGGAACTGGCGGAGCACGGGAAACCCGGTTGAGCGGGCGGGTCGTGTTTCGCCCGTGCCGGCACGGGCGAAAGTTTTTCCAAAATTGCCCTTGCATCGCCGTCGGAGTTCCCGTATAGTACTTCTTCGCACGGGGGCGTAGCTCAGCTGGGAGAGCGCTTGACTGGCAGTCAAGAGGTCAGGGGTTCGATCCCCCTCGTCTCCACCCGAGCATTGAATGAGGCTCCAACGCAAGTTGGGGCCTTTTTTCATATTGGCACACAAGGTCAAAGGCGGCACCATGA